>CAYFHR010000112.1:0-4144 GCA_964343155.1 uncultured Thermoproteaceae archaeon
GCCAGGACGCTTGTAACGCCGCTGGCGTCTATGACTAGGTCTGCCCTAACCTCCTCACCCCTATGTGTAACGACGCCAACCACCCTCCCATCCTCAATCACCGCATCCTCAACGCCAACCCCTGTGACTACGATGCCTCCAACCTCCTCAACCTTAAGTGCAAGCCACCTATCGAACCTAGCCCTAAGGACGGAATAGTCATGCCCCGTCTCGGCGGGGTAGTGTATTAGGCTGTATAGGGGTGAGTCCCTGCCGATTTCAAGAACCCTATACTTATACCTATCCCCCTCCTTGAAGGGGTCTGACAGGACCACCAGCTTGAAGTCGACAATCCTCCTCTCCAATGGGGCCTCCTTCTCAAAGTCGGGTATTAGGTCTATTAGGCCGTAACCCTTTATGTAGGATCCGTAAATAACCCCGCCCGTTACGTTCTTCTGTCCAGGTACCTTAGCCTTCTCAAGGACTATAACATCATAGCCCCTTGATGCCAGGTAGTAGGCTGCTGCAAGGCCCGCCAGCCCTGCACCCACTATGACTACGTCGTACTTATCCATAAGGCTTGGTTAACATATTCTTTTTAAACATTCCCACAGCACTTTAAACATGGATTTAGGGGTCTTGGAAAGGCTTGTTAAGGAGCCTGGCCCATCGGGATTCGAGGACAGGGTTATTAACGTTGTTAAAAGCCTCATCGATGGTTTTGTAGATGATGTTAAGGTTGATAGGTTAGGCAACCTGGTGGCTAGGATCGGTAATGGGGGCTTTAAAATATTGATAAGCGCCCATGTTGATGAGGTTGGCCTAATGGTGACCCACATTGATCAAAGGGGCTTCGCCAGGGTGACGCCAATAGGTGGCGTGTCGCCCCAATCCATTGTAGGTAGCCCGATAGTCTTCCTAACAGAGAGGGGTGAGTTAATGGGCGTCGTTGGCGTCGACCCACCACACCTCAGGAATGTTAGGCAGATAGGGGGCTTCGAAGACCTTTATATTGACCTAGGCTTTTCAACAAGGGAGGAGGCTATTAAGGCAGGCCTATCCGTGGGTACCCCTGGGGTCTTTCAACCGCTATTCCTCACCAATGGCCAATCTATTATAGGTAAGGCCCTCGACAATAGGGTTGGCTGCGCAGTATTGGTTGAACTGGCTAGGTCCATTAGGAGGGAGTTCCCCGACCTATTGAAGAACTACACGCTGTACCTTGCCTGGAATACACAGGAGGAGGTTGGTTTAAGGGGAATAAACGCCGTTGTCAATGAAACAAACCCGCATTTGGCAATAGTAGTCGAAACAACACTAGCCCTAGATACGCCGGCTAACAGTGAGGATAGGTGGATTACAAGTATTGGCGGCGGCGTTGCGGTTAGGGCCATGGATAGGTCCATGATAACGAACCCCAGGGTATTGTCGAGGGTTTTGAAAATACTGGACTCAGGCAACGTCAAGTACCAGGTCCAGGTTAACCCATATGGTGGTACTGATGCAGGGGTTATACACACCTATGGCCTAGGCGTATACACCGTGGTTTTATCAACGCCCGCCAGGTATATACATACGCCCCATTCTGTGGCTAGCCTCCGCGATGTTGGGGAGGTTGAGAAGGCTTTAAGAGCCATTTTAAGCAATTTAGATGCTTTTAAAGGCATGGTGGATTAGGCCCCATGGACAGGGTTGTCGTCGGCATAACAGGGGCTTCGGGCGTCATCTACGGGGTTAGGCTTATCGAGGCTTTAAATAGGCTTGGCGTTGAGACGCACCTGATTATTTCAAGGACTGCCGAGAAGATACTTAGATATGAGGTTGGCCTAGGTGTGAAGGACCTTGAAGGCTATGTTAAGCAGGTCTACAGTGAGGATCAGCTTGATGCGCCTGTGGCAAGCGGCTCCTTTAAATTCAAGGCGATGGCCATAGCCCCCTGCTCAACGAAGACTCTGGCGGCCATAGCCCATGGGCTATCAATAAACCTAATCACGAGGGCTGCCGAGGTTGCCTTAAAGGAGAGGAGGAGGCTCATACTGCTCATTAGGGAGGCCCCATATAGCCTAGTGCATATTAGAAACATGGAGCTCGCAACATTGGCGGGAGCCATCATAATGCCAGCCAGCCCGCCATTCTACGGCAGGCCCAGGACAATAGATGACTTGGTTAACGCGGTGGTTGGTAGGGTCCTTGAGCTAATGGGCATTGAAAACAGGCTGTACCCGGTGTGGGGTGGGTCATCTGGTGATGAGGCTCCTTAACCTAGCCACAATATCCTTATCAACTATGACCCTTGAAACATCCTCACTACCCTTCAACTCCCTTATAGTCTCGCCAATCTCCCAGGGGAATATTACCCAGGCAGTCGTCTCGCCAATGTAGTAGTCGGGCCTGAAGCTTGTCCATGGTTTAATAAGCAGTGTTGCAGTCTTAACCTGCCTAGGCCTTCGCGAGGCCACATGCTCGTAGGCGACCTTCAGCGTAGTCCCTGTGTCTGATATGTCATCCACTATCAGTACATTTAACCCCTCTACATTGGTGTTTAGGGGCTGTGTAATGACAGCGTTGCTGGCTCTCTCATTAATGCCTGTATAGAGCTTAACCTCTATTGAAGTCATTTTACCCACCCCAAGTATGTCGTCTATGAGCCTCGCAGCAATTACACCTCCCCTAGCTATACCCACCACGATGTCTGGCTTGAAGCCGCTATTCATTATTTTTTCAGATAATTCAATGGCCATCCTCATTACCTCATTCCATGTTAAATACTTAAACTCTACCATTATCAACGTCTAACTCAACTATTTATAAACCTTACTCTAATTAATCCAGCTTAACGGGGCGCCATACCTATGGTGGAATAGTGCATATAAAACTCCAGGTGGCTGAACGCCGTGGTTCAGAAAACCCATTGGACAACCGATATTAAACCTGAGCTGGATGGTAGGGAGGTTACGTTAGCTGGCTGGGTTTGGGATGTTAGGGATGTTGGTAGGATAAAGTTCATAATCCTTAAAGATAGGGAGGGTACTGTTCAGGTAACTGTTAAGAGGGATAATGTGAGTGATGATGTTTGGAAGGCCGCCTCCTCGCTTAATAAGGAGGATGTAATAATGGTTAGGGGTATTGTCAGGGCAAGCAGGATAGCTAGGGCTGGCGTTGAGGTTGAGCCAATTGACATTAGGCTGCTTAACAAGGCCTCCAAAATGCCAATAGACATCTGGGGTAATGTTGAGGAGACGGCCCTAGACCTAAGGCTTAGGTATAGGGCTGTTGACCTTAAGAGGTGGGAGAACATAACCACGTTTAAGGCCATGAGCGAGGCTGTTAGGGCTATGAGGGAGACCCTATATGGCATGGGCTTCGTGGAGGTTTTCACGCCTAAAATAATTGCAACAAGCACGGAGGGTGGCGCTGAGCTCTTCGTCGTCCAGTACTTCGAGAAGGTTGCCTACCTGGCCCAAAGCCCCCAGTTGTATAAGGAGGAGTTGACGGCCAGCCTCGAGAGGGTTTTTGAAATAGGCCCAGCCTACAGGGCTGAGAAGCACGACACCACATACCACGTCAACGAATTCATCTCAGTCGACATCGAGGCGGCATTCATGGATTACAGGGATGTGATGGGCATACTTGAGGATGTGGTGGTGTCCGCCTACGATAGGGTATCTAGGCTATTATCAAGGGTTGGTAGGGAGCTTAAGGTGCCTAAGAGGCCGTTCAAGGTCATTACATATGATGACGCATTAGGCATCCTTGAGAAGAGGGGGATTAAGGTGCAGTGGGGTGATGACATACCTAAGGCTGGCCTGGAGGCTTTAAGCTCGGAGATAGGTGAGCCATTCTTCATAATACACTTCCCAACAATGCTGAGGGCATTCTACACAAAACCACTCGACAACGACGAGTCGAGGAGCGAGTCCTTCGACCTGGTCATAGATGGCATGGAGGTTACCTCAGGGTCCACGAGGATTCATGACAGGAAGATGCTTGAGGAGGCTATGAGGAAGAGGGGCCTTAACCCAGAGAACTTCCAGACACACCTAGAGGTTTTCGACTGGGGCATGCCTCCACACGCAGGCTGGGGCCTTGGACTATACAGGCTGATGATGGTTATGTTGAAGGCAAAGAACATTAGGGAGGTCATACTGTTCCCGAGGGATAGGTA
>CAYFHR010000113.1:0-4141 GCA_964343155.1 uncultured Thermoproteaceae archaeon
GAATTCTTCACGAGGATTAAGGCAATATACGTGGGCTATGGCTAAGTTAAAGATTATTAAAAATATTGTTAAATAATGTTTAGGGCCCTCATGGTTTCAAGCGTCAATATGGTTATCCCAGCGGCGCCCCTAACTAGGTTATCCCCCAAAGCCACAAACCTGACGACGTTACCATCAACGCTTAGCCTACCCACCGAAACGGCCATGTGGTCAAGGTCCCTGGCGGGTTGGGGCGCATCCTGCCTATCAAGCACTATTATGGGCTTCCTGGGGGCTGTTGGGAGCTCAGCCTCCTGGGGCAGTGACTTGAAGTTGCTTAACATGGATTTAACCTCATCCAACGCGAATTCCCTATCCATGACCGCGAATATTGATGCCATGTGGCCGTACTTAACGGGAACCCTTATTGAAGTAACCCTAATCCTCCTACCCCAAGGCCTCATATAGCCTTTGCCGAATTCGCCAAGCATCTTATTGGACTCTGCATTAATCTTATCCTCCTCACCCTTAATATACGGTATTACATTACCTTCAATGGCTAGGTATGATAAGCCGAGGTAGCCTGCCCCTGAAACAGACTGGAGCGTCGTTATGTAGAGTTCCTTAATGTGGTCTGCGAGGGGCTTTATGGCGAGGGTTATTATGGCTGCTGTGCAGTTGGGGTTTTTAACAAGCCAGGGCCCCTTAGACTCCTTGAGGACGTTTAAGTGGTGCCAGTTGACCTCAGGGTTTATTAGAGGTATGTCTGGGTCCATCCTCCTGGGCGATGCGTTTGATATTACGTTGATGCCGGCCTTAAGTAGCTTGTCCTCAATGGGCTGAGCCACATCGTTGGGCAATGCCGATAAAACCACGTCAACGTCCTTATGGTCCTCGGGGTCTGTTGAAACGAGCCTAATGTCCCTAGCGTATTCAGGTACATCACCCCCTATGAACCATTTTACCGCATCCACATACCTCTGCCCAATCTTTCCGGGTGATGCGGAGAGCTTAACAACCTCTATGAATGGGTGCCTTTCGAGGAGCTTAACCATCCACTGCCCAACAAGCCCCGTTGAACCTAGTATAGATACCCTTAGCCTATCCATGAGACCACCCACCTATGGTACTCCTTAGCCAGTTTAACCGCATCATCCTGGTCTTTAACTATTGAGACGGCCCCATTACCCGCTGAGTCGTATACTACGCCGCTTGAATTGTAGCTTAGGGCTATTTCGTAGAAGACCTTCCTAGCATCCTCATTAGCCATGATGCATCCAACCACTGTAACGGCGTATCCATCACCAATGTTTAGGTTTAGTTTAGAGACCTCTGAGACTGAAACCAGCTTAGGGGCGTTGATGCACGTGCTTTCAATGACTGTGCCCTTGGTGGACCAGGGACTTGTGACAATTGCCTTAACCTCAGATTCGAGGAGGGGTTTGAATGTGTTTGGGTGGAATTTCTTAGCCCCAGCCACAGACGCCATGTAGGCTTCGCTGTGGCTTAGCGTTGGGACAACCTTAACCCCCTCCATAAGCCTTGGATCACCGGTCAATATGCCCTCAACATCCGTATAGAAGTAGAGTGCCCTAGCGCCCATGTATGATGCTATTAGGGACGCCGTATAGTCGCTCCCACCCCTACCCAATGACGTTAACCTGCCCTCAATGGTGTATCCGAGGAATCCTGGGGCAATAACCACGCTGCTCCTGGATAGGGCCCAGGATAGCCTGGATTTGACGTAATATGAGCTGACCCCGAGGACTCTTGCATTACCCCAATTATCGTCAGTCACTATGCCTGGGTCATAAACCGCCTCAACATCAATCCCCAACTCCCTAAGAAGGCCATGTATAAGCATGACTGACATTAACTCGCCCTGTACCGATATGAGGTCCTTAACCCAGGGCTCCCTAACATTCAGCATGTTGATTAGCCTTCCTTTAATCATACTTAGCATATTGCTAATACCCCTAATCCCCATCCTTTCAGCCTCAGCCACGTATAGGTCTACGGCATTTGATAATAGCGATGCATCACCCCTATCGTAGGCGTTTATCAACATGTCTGTAACGCCCTTCATTGCTGAGACAACCATTATTAAACCATCCCTATCCATCAAGTGCCTTTCAATAACCTTCTCAACAACCTTATCAACCTCACCAGGCTTAAGTATTGAGCCGCCCACTTTAACTACTGTGGGGCTCCTTGCAACTATAATGTTTCCTGACCTTCCCACTGCATCAAATTAGCCTAAATATTGCACACTTTTAAACATTACCCCCTATAAAAATCCTTAACTGGCCTAAATATAGCGCTATTCAGCTTCCTGTTTTGCAGCAAGTTTACTTAACGCATCAATAATCTTGCCTTTAACCTCTTCAAAATGCTTAACAATGTTCTCTGGTTCAAGGCCCCTTGATATGTATTTTGAAAACCTAAGCTTATATAAATCGGGGTTCGCCTTCTTGAGCTCCTCGGCATATTTAGCTATGTGGCTTCCCGAAATCCTCTCATCGCTGGGTAATACATCTTCACTGTGTGGAACCTCTAACCCAGCATCAACCGCTCCTTTAACCAGCGCGAAGGCCCTGCCGCCTGGGGTTGCTGTATGTAGCCCTAGGTCTAGTACCGCGTACTTTATGCCCTTGGCTAAGGCCCTATACCCGATCAACAGCCCCACTAAGTATGCTGCGGGTGTGTTGTCTAGGTCGCCGAGCCATCCGAATTTGGGTAATTCCCTACTGCTGGCGTGGGCGACTGTCACGTCGCCTATTGGGGTTGCTAAAATTACCTGGGCTGTAATGTACCTGTTGCTGAACCTCACGACGAGCCTAGGCTTCCTACTCATGATATATGCCGCCCTCTTGTAGTAGTTCGTCTTGCCCTCCCTCCTCCTCCTAAACTTAACCTTATACCTACCGCTTCTCGCCACTGGAACCACCCCTGAATGCTGCCTTAAGCTTATCCTCAGTAACAATGTTGTTCTGGACCATATACATCCTTAGGTGGGCTAGGGATTCGAAGTAGCCTCCCTTAGCCATGAGGTATAGCCTCCTCCACGTAGCCTTATCAATAACACCCCTATGCTTGAGGAAGTTCAGGAACCTCCTCATCTTCCTTATCTTAGGCACCCAAGCCTCCTTACCAACGGCACCCCTAGCCTTCTTGGTACCCTTCCTGCTGCCAGGCCCCCTACCCCTGGCCTTAATGCGCCTTAGCCTCCACCTAGCCCTACTATTGCCCTTCTTGGGCTTAACCTCTATTAAGCCGTCTTTAAGTAGGCTCCTTAAATCACCCCTAGTTACGGCTTCCTGAATCTCTTCAAGCGCCTCGCCCTTTATGATGAGCCTCGACTTCGGTATTCCAAGCATCCTGGAGACTACCTCCTTAAGCTCAACCATGCCATCACCCCCTCTTCAACGCCTCTAAAACATCCTTAGTAACGTTAAGCACCTTAATACCCCTCTTAACAGCCTCCCTAACAATCTCAACCCTCTTCCTCAAACCAACCGTAGACGCTATCCTTACCGCCTGCCTCTCCGGGTCAACCTTAGCCAAGTCTTCTGGCCTATGCACTAGGACTTCCTGGAACCCGCTTGGGTGGAGCCCCCTCACATCACTTGGGCCCCTGTAGCCAACCCTGACGATTGGTGGGTAGCCCTTCCTCTTCATCCTAATCTTATTATCAATACCCTTAGGCCTCCTCCAGGGTGAGTCCTCAAGCCTAGCCTTATTACGCTCCCTACTATACGTCCTTATGAAGTCTGGCCTCTCCCTACGCATCTTGATGGATAACTTCAACTTCTTCAAGGCTTCCTTAGGTATATTGGGCTTCTTGGAATTGACCCTAGCTAATAATTCAAGTACCTGCGCCCCCTGCCCCTCGGCTCCAGCCTCACTTGGCTTAGCCTCAACCTGCTGTGCACCAGTACCCTGAGCCTCCTCAGGCTTAGCCTCAGTTACCTGGCCTTCACTGCTCAAAGTTGATCAAAGGCACATTTATGCCGGGTTTTTAAGCCTTAAGCGTAGTGCCTTCGATAGGTAAATGCTCCATGACCTACCCATGGTCTTAATGATGGTTAGTATCAACGTCCATCAATGCATCCTACATGGCATTACCGGTAAGCCTTAGGCCAGTGTATAATCTAGTAACAGC
>CAYFHR010000114.1:0-4084 GCA_964343155.1 uncultured Thermoproteaceae archaeon
ATTAGGGTTTACGATGCCTAAGGCTAGGGTTAGGGGGATTTACGCTACGGCCTTAACCAAAATACTGCTTGATAGGGGGTTTTCAATAGTCCAAGCAACAGACACCATAATGAGTAGGTTCAATATACTGCACTCTACAGAGCCCCCAGACGTCACGGTTAAGGATGATGAAGCGGTGTTAGGAGGCATATTCCTGATGGGCAGGTGTAGCGCCGTTAATGAGGCTATGAAGGCTATAGTGGATGAGGTTGGCGAAATGGCGCTAGTCAAATACCCAATACCCCTATACTCAGTCGTATTGGGTATAGTCTCCGAGGAGGGCTATGTTGAGGTGGCCCCAGGCGTTAAGGCTATTCTGGAGGGTGGGAATTACTTTAAGCCGGGCGATAAGGTTCCAGTAACCATAGTCAACATTACGGGCATGCTTAGGGCAGTACCCTACATAATGCCCTCGACAGATTACGTGAGGATTATAGAGAGCCCCACCGTGAGGATAAGTAGGCATATTAGGGACCCTGACGTTAAAATGATGTTGACTAGGGTTGGTTTAAGCAAGCTACCCCAATTAAATGGGCTCGGCATAAAGTGGAGGAGCAATGCCCAGTATTTAAGCGAGGACGAGGCTTACGCGGCGGTGGACGAGGCATTGAGGCTCCTTGAGGAGGTTAGGGCTAAGGTACCTTCAGCGGGTGATTACGAGGTTCTTTACGAGGGTGAGTGCGCATTAACGCTCATACCTGATGCCTACAATAGGAGGGCGTTTGATAATGTTAGGGCTAGGGTTGTTCCAACGCTCCCAGGGCACCACGCATTAAAGGCCACGATGAGCAATACGGAGCTCCTGGACTATACAGAATACCTGCTGGGTAAGCTTGGCAATGGGGAGGCCCTGGCAAGGGCCCTTGTGGACTACGCCCTCCAAAACATGGCCACAGTCAACATACACCACATCAAGCCCAGCGGGGAGGTCATAAACATAGGGCCTGGCGACAAGGTAAGCTACAGCGACGGCATCCTGGTGGTTAGGAGGGAGCTTAAGCCTGGGGGTACTTTAGATGGGTTAAATGTACCTAAGGAGTATGGGGACGTTGCATATACTGTGGCTAAGCTCGGTGAAGGATACTTAACGCACATATATGTTTCTTCGAGGGGGGCCTTCAAGGGCGCCTACATAAACGTCAATACGCCTATTGAAGCCACCTGGGATGGGTTAATGTACATCGACCTAGAGGTTGATGTTGTGGTTGACCCTGAATTCAACGTGAGGGTTATTGATGAGGATAAGTTATCGGGTATTAATCCGCCTAGGCTCGCCAACATGGCTGTGGAGGCTGTAAACATGCTTAAGGGCAGGGCTGTTGAGGTGGTTAAGGGCTACATCGACATGTTGAGGAGGCTCTCTGTAAGTCCGCTCCCTCAAGTATCATGAAGTATGCGTCCTCGCCATCACTGTAGTAGTGCGGTATCCTGTGGTGGGTCTTGAACCCTAGGCTCTCGTAAAGCCTTATCGCGGCCTGGTTTGAGACCCTAACCTCAAGGACTATTTTATCGACCATGGGGGCTAATGCGCATATAGACCTGCACAGCAGGGCCCTTCCAATACCCATCCTCCTAAACTCAGGGACCACGCCGAGGGATACTACATGTCCCTGCCCAGGCCTATCTATGCAGTTTATCACATAGCCAGCATACTTGCCGTTGATCAACGCCAAGTAGGATGTCTTGGAGCATTCCCTACATAGCCACTCCAGGAAGCCCCTGCTATAGACTTCGCTTGGCTTAAATATCCTGTATTCAAGGCCCTCAACCACGTCTATTACATCTAAGGTACATTCCCTAACCTCAACCTCCACTGGGTCAGGTTGATGTGGGGGGTTTAATTCTTTGCCTATCAAAGTAGCTCCTAGCCAATGTACTTGAAAGCTTAACGCCGGCGCCATCCCTTATTATCGGTATTGTCACTATTATGAGGGGTTTAAGCCCCCTACTAATCCTAATTTCATTAATCTCAAGGCCCCTGGGCAGGGTTTCTATACTGACAACTAATCCGTCTAGGTCAGGCTCACTTATAGCTGGCCCATATGGGTCGTTTATCTCTGAGATTGTGAACCTATCCTTATCAACCTGAAGCTCCCTCGTTAAGACCACTTGGAGGTTGCTGACCCTTTCATCGAAGGGCCTAACCCTATACGTCTTATACCTTTGGGCGAATTCACTACTGGTAACCCCTATGAGTATTTTTTCGCCGAACCTACTGGCTGTATAAAGCATCATTAGGTGGCCGCTGTGTATTGTGTCGAATGTTCCGCCCAGGGCAACCCTCCTCAATTTAAGCACGTGCCCTAACCAGCCTAATTAATATAAACCCTTCCTAGCAGCTTAAGCCATATTGATGATGAGGCGTGGTAGGGGGTGATTTCATGATCCGGCTGAACCAGGCTGATTAACGACCCTGGTGCACCTTGGGGGTTCTAGGCCCTGGGCTATTGCGTTGAGGGATTCCTCATCGGTGGCTGAACATATGTATGTTTCCTGGCTAACCTCAGCTATCTTAAATGCGTAGCTTAGCTTTGAGGATAGGCCGCCGGTCACGTCAATGCCACCCTCACGGATCTTCAAGCCCCCGCCGGGCTTAAGGACCCTTATTAAACTACCCTTACCAGGCCCCTCCTCAAATACGCCGGGCAGGTCTATTAGGAATAGCGCCAGTTTGGGTTTAAGCTCCTTGGCCAGGTAGTACATTATCTCATCCCCACTTATTATCGAGAATGTGCGCTTTGAGTCGAATATCACGTCACCGTATATTACAGGTACAATGCCCCTACCCATAAGCCTGACGAGTAGCCCTACGCCAAACCCCTTAACCTCGCCGTCAATCCTCATGAATATTGAACCGGCCTTAACAGTGTATGTGGGTATTCCGGCCTTGGCGAATTCGACAAGTATTAGGCTGTTTAACCCATTTAACGTAGCCAGGGTTAGGGGGACGCCTATCAACTGGCCGTCGTCAACAATGCCCCTATCGAGGCCGTAGGCCATGGCTACAGGGTGCGCAAACGAGCCCCCACCATGTATCAGGACTACGCCCCACCCCCTCCCTAGAAGCCTTTTAACAAGCCCTGCAACCGACCTGACGCTAGCCCTATTATACGACATTGGCCTAGACTTATCGCTTATTGCGGAACCGCCGAGTTTAACCAATGCGGCTTCCACGGTTTAACCCTAGGTAAGGTTTATTTAGGTTTTAGCATGTTTAGCTGGGTGATTTGGGTCGAGGTGCTCCTGACTGTGGGATGATGAGTAGGACCCGGTATGATTACTCAACTGCCTTGGCCTCAACGACGAAATAGTATCCGCCTCCACAATCCTCCCTCCTAATGACTTTAAGCACCTTGATTTTAGCAGGCAGGCCCTCGCTGCTTGGGCAACCGCCGCAGATGCACCATGACTTGTCGAAGGCTGTAACCATGCCCTCCACCACGTATGGTAGCCTCACGGGCAGTATCATAGCCTCTTCCTCAACTGAGACGGGCACCATTTCGTCGCCCGTCAATAGGCATCTATGGGGGTTGGGGTATTTAAGGGGCTTAACCTCTATAATCCTATATACCCTGCCTGGCCTAAGCCTACCCATACACACCTGGTAGAGCCTACACCTCGGGCACTCGTCAGGTATGTTAAATACCCTGAAGCTCAACCCAACCCTAGCCTGGGGCTTACTGACCAGCGTAACTATAGGCACTTAAGGCTAGTTGCCCAGGCTTTAAATCGGCTGCAAAATGATTTATAAAGAATCCATAGCGTAGTGGGCGTGGAGTGCAGTAGGGCTAAGGTTGATGAGGTCTTAAAGGCCATAAACGCCGATGAGGTTGAGCCCATTGAGGCCTATAGGACTTTACTTGAGGAGAACTGCTTCGCCCAGGCCAAGATATATCGGGTTGAGGATAGGTATGTGGTTTACCTGAAGGATGAGGAGAGGGCCTGCATCGACTACGTGGATGACTTGGAGAGGGCTAGGAGTATTGCCAGGTCGTTTGTTGAATCAGTCTGCGGTGGAGGCTATGGTGAAGAGGCATCCGCTTAG
>CAYFHR010000115.1:0-3949 GCA_964343155.1 uncultured Thermoproteaceae archaeon
GGGGGCCCTATATCGATGGCTGATCCGCCGTTAACCACGATAACCCTTTGGGCCTGCCTAACCAGGTAGAGGTCATGTGTAGCCACCACAACGGCCCTCGACCTGGATAATTCGGCCAGTAGCCTGGCTACAAGCATCCTATTGCCCAGGTCTAGGTTGGCTGTCGGCTCATCAACGAGCAGCAGCGGTGCCCCTGAGGCTAGGGCCCTCGCCAGCATCACAAGCCTCTTCTGGCCCGTACTCAATTCGCTCATTCTAACGTTGGCTAGGTCGGCTATGTTCAGCGCCTTCAACGCCTCAAGGGCCCTTGAAGCCGAGGCCCACCCCCCATTAGCCCTAGCCGTTAAGACAACCTCGAGGGCGGTTAACATTAGGCCCTCGGGCAGTTCGGCGGGTATGTACGATAATTCGACGTATGCTTTAACAATTCCTTTAAAAACCCTAGCCCTCCCGAAGAGGCTCCTCATTATCGTCGTCTTACCCGCCCCATTAGGCCCTATCAGCGCTATGAGGCCCCTCGCAGGTATGTTGAATGAAACTCCCCTGACCACAGGCCTCCTGTAACCTATGTCGGCTCCCCTGAATTCGGCAGCTACGCTAGGCGTATACACCTAAACCACCTTTAGCAACCATGTATATTATAAGCGGTATGCCTATGATCCCTGTCACTGCCGTTATAGGCATTACATAGCCCTTAACCAATACCTTAGACAGTGCGTCGGCGTATTCAAGTATTACGGATCCAGCTATGGCTGATAGGGGCAGCACCACAGTAGCCGAACCCCTGCCCACCGCATGCCTAACCAGGTAAGGCGCTATTATGCCTACGAAGCCTATTACGCCAGTGTACGCTAGGGCTGATGCAAGCGGTATTGAGGGTAGCGCCGTAAATATGGCCCTGACGTAGTTTGGATTGACCCCACTGGACGATGCGACGTCGTCGCCCAGGGCGACTAGGTCAAGCATCCTCAACCTACCTGCAAGGGGTATGAGTGGAGTAAGCGCTATAGACATGACCAATACGTCACTCCAGGTAACCGCCGACAAATCGCCATACATTATGTAGAGCGGCTGGAGCGTTATTAAGGGGTTTATCGACTCTATGGCCATTACCAGGAATATTGTGGCTATGTAGCTCAGTAGGGTTACGAGGAGGCCGAGTAGGATTATTCCAGTGGGGCCTAGGCCGAACCCTGCAACGGCGACAATGATGGATGAGGCGAGGGCCAGTGATGCCGACAGTGCCTGTATCGACAGTAGGGCCCAGGCGCCTGTAAGTTTACCAGCCACAACGAGGAGGTAGCCCAGTAAGGCGCCTACGACGGCTGATCCAGCTATGCCTGTTGTATAGGGGTCTGCTAGGGGGTTCCTCAACATGTGCTGCATAGATGCCCCTGAAAGCCCCAGGACGGCCCCAACAATTATTGAGGCTATGGCCTCAGGCATCCTTATATCAAGTATTATAAGCCTGTAGGCGCCATTGGCGCATCCCAGGAGGCATCTGGGAGGTATGTTAACTTCGCCGACTGTTAAATTGGCAAATATGCCTAAGGCAAGTAGTGTAAGTAAAATAAGTGTGAATAGTTTTAAACCAGCCTGGCCGGCATTCATTATCAGCCACCCAGCGTTATAGATGGTTTAACGTGGGTTAACACCCATGAAGCATTTATGCACTGGGGCACTTCAGCTATGTTGAAGGCTGATGGGTGTATGATCATTGCTATTAGCTCAGCTCCATATACCGATAATGGGCCTGGCTCCTCAACTAGGCTTGCCGCCAAGTTTCCCAAAACATATATGTGGCCCTCCCTATATGCCTTAGTCATGTTGACGCCTGGTATTTGGAGGAATGCGCCTAAGGTTGCTGTGCAGTTCCCCATGAAGTCGCTCAATATTATGTAGTCGGCGTTAAGCGCCAATAGCTGTGGCGTGGTTATTGTCAGGTATGGTTCAGTGGAGTTAATGGGGTCAACACCCCCAGCCACATATATTTCATAGCCTATGAATGAGCTATTGCTATCGGTCCAAATTGGGTTGACCCAGCCAACAAACAGTACTGTGGGCCTTCCCAGCCCCCTAACCCTATCCTTAATATTACTTAGAATATTCATCATCCTGTCAACAACGGCGGCGCCCCTATCTGGGACGTGTAGGGCGTTGGCTACTGAAGCCACGTCTGACGCTATTTGGTTGAAGTTTCTGTCCGCGGTGCCGTTTATGATTATTAGCGGTATCCCTAGGTCTGAGAATCCACCCAGGGCATTTAACCCATACCAACCCTCGTCGAAGCATATTATGCTCGGCGACGCATTAACGATAACCTCCACAGGGGGAGTGGGCCATATTGACTTGAGTATAGTTGCATTAGCTGGCGCCGATGCGTTGAGGTATTTCAATAGGGCTAGTGAATATATGTCGATTACGTTTACATCGCTTAGAAGCCCCAGTGAGGCTATAATCTGCGTGCATGCGGGGTCTAGTGAAGCTATCTTAATAGGAGCCGCATATGCCTTGGCCTGCCTAGGGGCCTTACCTAAAGTATAGCCCACTAGCCCAGCAACAATCGCTATTACTACGGCGAGCACTGCTACATAGGTGCCCCTCAAGCCTGCCATATGCTAGGTAAATTTTCCTACTTTTAAGCATTACGCTAGGTAGAAAAACCCAGGGCAGGGGTAATCAGTGTCCAGTGAGGTTGAGGAGTTTAGCAGGCTACTCAACCTGGTGGAGTCAACAACCCTGGTGAAGCTTAATTCAGGCTATGCACTTTTGATAAACGACAATGCACCCATTGGGGAGCATGACTACACGATAGTGCCTATACTCCACGAATACCCCGGATTAAAGATACTTGAAATATGGGTTGAGGTTGAGGCCACGCAGTACAGGTTCGCATTGATAAACGAGGTTTATGAACACGTTGAGGCGGTGGGTTCATGGCTAGCCAACGGCGAAGTCCTCTTAATGTTCAAGAATGGCCTTGTTAAAGTTAAGATACCTAGGGATTCTAGGCCACTTACAGAGTTTGTTAAACTTTAAAGGGGTTATACAACGTTTAATGCATGAAGGTTAGGGTTGAGGAGGGGCCTGAAGCCTACAGGATTGTTGTAAACGACGCCAAGCCCATCGTGCCCTTCGACTTTAAGGCAGATAAGGTGGTTTCCGAGGTTGAGGTGGGTGAATTTTCAATAACCCTCCTGGGCCACGGCATTAGGATTGTTCAGGATGGGGGTAGGCTAATGTTCATCAAGGACCTCGACCTCAGGGAGCATGTGCTTGGGCTTGGTGAGAAGGCCTATGAGCTTGATAGGAGGAGGAGCAGGGTTAGGATGTGGAACCTGGACGCATCAGCCCCAGCCCCATACGGCTGGTACAGCGACCCACTCTACGCCTCAATACCATTCTTCATAAGCGTCAGGAATGGCGAAGCCGCGGGCTTCTTCATAAACTCCCCAGCCGAGTTGATCTTCGACATAGGCGTTGAGGAGTATGATAAGGTTAAGGTATCTATACCCCACGCGGATGTTGAAATATACGTTGTGAAGGGGCCCAGCATAGAGAAGGTTATTGAAAACTACACCTCAATAACAGGCAAACCCCTAGCCCCGCCGGACTGGGCCCTCGACTTCCAGTTATCTAGGTGCTGCGGCTACGAGCCCCAGGACGTCGTCGTTAAGGTTGTTGACGAGTTGGATAAGCTGGGCGTTAAGCCAAGTGCAGTATACCTGGATTTACAATACATGGACTCCAACAAGATATTCACGTGGGATAAGTCAAGGTTCCCCGACCCCAGGCGCATGGTGGATGAGCTCCATAGGAGGGGCGTTAGGCTAATCACAATCATCGACCATTGGGTTAAGCTGGACCAGGGCTATGAAGTCTTCTTAAGTGGGCTGGGGAACTACTGCGAAACACCCAACGGCGAACTTTACGTAGGTAGGGGTTGGCC
>CAYFHR010000116.1:0-3859 GCA_964343155.1 uncultured Thermoproteaceae archaeon
TGTTGACGAATCCAGGCTTAAGCCATATGCGGGGCAGGGGGTTAAGACATATGTGGACTACTTGAAGATGCTTGATGAAGGGGGATTCGACGGCGTAATAATAGCTACGCCGCCTAATGTACATGCTGAACAGGCGGTATACGCACTTAAAAGGGGGTATTATGTGTTTTTAGAGAAGCCGATGGCCGATAACCTGGAGCACGCCAGGTTAATATACGATGAGGCCAAGGGGAGCGGTAGGCTCATGGTTGGGTTCACGTTGAGGTTCCATAAACTCTACACGATGGTTAAGGACCTTTTAGACTCAAGGCTCGGAAGGCCAATAGCCATGTGGCACATAGCCCTGGGTAAAATACCCCCAACAGGCTGGCTTAGGGTTAAGGCCGTTAGCGGAGGGATACTTAACGAACATGGGGTCCACGTTTTATATTACTACTACTGGTATGCAGGTAGGGTCATTGATGTGTATGCCGAAGCCTCAACATATGCGAAGGGCATTGATGTTGAGGACAACGTACTTGTAGTTATGAGGCATGAAAAGGGCGCTACGTCAACATTCCTACTCAGCTGGATTGGCGGACATGGGTGGAGGAGGTGGGGTGTGGATGCTGAGGGCGGTAGAATTACCGTTGAGGGGTATGTCAACGGCGAATACGTAGTATCCGACCTAAACGGCAATGAGGTTGCCAGGGGCGTTTTCAATGAACCAATAGACCACGCGTATGTAAATGAGCTGAGGCACTTCATACAATGCATCGAAAACCACGAGAGGCCCATAGTCAACGAGGAGGATGGATTCTACATACAGCAGATTGTTGAAGCAGCATACAGGTCAGCGGCTAGGCATGAGAGGGTTCCTGTGGGTTAGCCTCAAAACCCTGCCGACGCATTCTAAAGCCTTGCCCATTTACGCAAATGTAGCCAACACCGCATATATGAGGAAGCCTAGGAGCGTTAAGCCCATTGCGGCGAGGCTTAGGCCTCTAAAACCCTTTAGGGAGCCTTTAAGGAGCCTAACGGATAAGGCCACCATTATTGCATCAGTCACGGCTACAAATGAGGAGAATACGATGCCGGGCATTGGAGAGTAGTCTATGGAGTAGAGCATTATTAATGGTGATAATGCAACAGCAGCCAGTATTAAGGCTGAGGAAACCTTGTTAGACGCCCCTACGCCATACGTACTCGCTATCGTCCTAATACCCACCTTTAAATCCCCATCCACGTCAATGGACCCCTTACCAACCTCCCTACCCAGGGACGCCACCATTGTGACTAGGAATAGTGCGGTGAGGAACCTTAAAGCCCCTCCAGGCGGGTTTTCCGCGGAGAATAGCCCATAGAGGTATGTTAATGAGCTAACGAGGGCCACTGAAATATTGTTAACTATCAGCCTCCTCTTCAAACCAACATTATATGCGTAGCCTAGGGTTAGGGCTAGGGCCAGTATTACTAGGCTTAACGGCTGTGCGTAGCCCAGTGCAACTGGCAGTACCTGTATTAGCGATATTGCCAGTGATGCATATGCTATTACCCAAGCCTCACCAACCTTAACAAGGCCTGTGACTAAAGGCGCATCAGGCCTATTGATGGAGTCCTCCTCGAGGTTATGTATGTCGTTGGTCACGAAGAGGAATACCTCGGCGAAGAGCGACGATAAGGCTAATGTTGCCAATACGAGCGGGTTCTTACCGCCGGCCAGTAGGTATGCTGAATCCACGGTTAATGCCGTTAATACGCCGTGTTCAAGCCTACTAATCTTAACAAACCCCCTGACCAGCCTCACGCATGGTTGAGGGGGTTGGGCTAAAAAGCGTTAGGGCTCCCTAACCCTAGACGCCAATGCCTTAAGCCTACCCACGCTTAAGCCATCACTACCTATCAGCCTCTCCAGGGTGCTTAACCCAATGACCTCAACATTGCCCCTAACCCTAACCCCACTACCCCTAGACACTATGATTACGGCGTCGTAAAGCCTATATGAAGGCTCCCACATGGTTGGCCTACTCTGTATTCTAACTAGATACTTCCCAAAGCCGTAGGCCTCAATCTCTGAAATACCCCTCTTAACAATGGCCAAATACCCCCTCAACCTAAGGCCCCTCCAGAGGCTGTAGGCCAATTCATTAACCCTAAACCACTTCACAAACCTACCACTGACCAGGGCTGATTCCCCAAGCCCCCTCCTCAGGGTCTCTGGGGCTATCGTCAGCCTGTAGTATGGCGGCTCATCCATGAAGTCTACCTTAAACCTGACTGAACCCTCCACATCCTCGTCCATGGAGAATATTAGGGGGTTCATACCCATGCTCCTCAACCTGGAGACCCTATACATGTCCCTCCTCTTGACGCTATGCCCAATGACTATGGCTGGGACCCAGTGTGTGCCTAGGTTTAGGGCTAGGTCAACCCTCTCGCCGTGTATTGCAGGCATTAGATATGCGCCATAGCCAAGCTCCTCAAGGGACTCCCTAACGAGCATTGGTAGGGCCCTTTCAACACTACCTTTACCAGGCATGTGGCGCCTTATGTTATTCAGCAGCCTGCCCATTATCCTGAACCTGTAGGATTCTATAAGCTTAAAGACGAGGTCGTCGCTGGGTGATGGGCCGTATTGGCTTAATTCCGACGCAATCTCGTTAACCAAGTCCTCGGGGACGTCGTCAACGCCCGTCATCTTAACTATGCTCCTTTCAACAATGTCCCTAACCCTTTGCATTACGGCTTCAACACCTTTAACCTTTTAAAAACGTTTTCCAGGCAGTGGATCACTGTTAAATAACCCATCCTGGAGGTTGGCTATGCTTAAATCCCAGCCAACACCACTAAGGCACCTCCCACGCTCACTACTGGGTGAGGGGCCCATATGGGATTATAGGACTGAGACATTATACTGGGTCGATATAAATGGGGGGTGGCTACATGCGTATAGGCCTAGGGATGGCTACACTAAATCCATTAGGGTTGGCCCATTTCCAAGCTGCGTAGCCCTCAACGAGGATGGCAACCTGGTAGTCACCCTGAAGGACAGGGTCGTTTTACTCGACCCTGAAAGGGGCTCTATTTTAAGGGTCCTGGCGACTGTGGATGAGGGTGCTGACAATAGGTTTAACGACTGTAGGTGCGACCCAGCTGGGCGATTGCTTGCAGGTACGATGAATATGCCTATGCCTAGGAAGCCCACGGCATCACTGTATGTACTTGACCTAGACCTTAAGGTTAGGAGGCTTTTAAGCGGAGTGACCGTGTCGAATGGCTTAACGTGGTCCCTAGATGGCTCAACACTATATTACATAGATACGCCGACCAGGAGGATAGCTGTCTACAGCTACGACGTTAAGGATGGCTCAATAACGGGGGTTAAGGGCTATATAGACCTGTCGGCTGTGCAGGGAAACCCAGACGGCATGACCATTGATTCTGAGGGATACCTGTGGGTTGCCATGTGGGGTGGAGGCAGGGTCATTAGGGTTGAGCCATCTTCAGGGAAGGTTGTATATACCGTTAGCGTTGATGCAAGGTACACAAGCTCCTGCACCTTCGGGGGCAGTGACCTATCGACATTATTCATAAGTACTGCAATGGGTGAAGCCCCCCTTGAAAACGAGGGCTACCTGTACAGGGTTGACGTAGGCGTTAGGGGTGTTAGGCAGAATCTGTGTAAATACTGACGAATTACATGTGAAGGCTATCCGAGGGTACCCCTTACAGCCCACGTAATCTGCCCGGCTTCAAACCTCAACGATGCCATATCCCTAATCCTCAACTCCTCGATAAGCCTCTCATTAACGTCGACGCCTATTCCGGGCCTACTCGGAACCTTAACGTAGCCTCCCTCAACGGGCAGTGAGCCGTATAT
>CAYFHR010000117.1:0-3814 GCA_964343155.1 uncultured Thermoproteaceae archaeon
TCACACAGGCTTACGCATTAACTAAGTGGTCTTTATGCATAGTTTTTAACCCTGCTCATTGCGTCAAGTATCCTGTTTAACGTGTGTTCATCTACGAGGTCCAGCAGAAATATGTCCCATTCATCCAGGTGAAGTTCATCATTAGGTTCAAGGTAGTTGTGCCACCAGTTAATGCTCTCCTCAAGGATGTTCCTGAAAATTTCCTTAACATTACCACCGTCAGGTGCTTTATCACTCACCTTGAGGATAACCACCATGTACCTGTCCCCCAACTTACTATCAAGATTCTTACCCATCACCAGTGCTTAGCCTTGGGCTGTTTAAATTTTCTTCAACGAAAATCAAATTAATGCGCTCCTCCAGCTATGCCTCTCCTCAGGGCATTCGCCGCTGGGCTGCATGCCTAAGTATTTTTCAACCCTGTAGCCATTATCCTCAACCTCACCGCCCTCAATGATTAAGGTAGCTAGCCTCCTAGCCAATGCGGGCCCTATCATTGATCCATACCCATCGAAACCCCCTATGACATATATGCCGTCGGCAACCCTGCCGTACACTGGGCCGCCGCTGGGTGAAACCTCGCACATGCCTGACCTGGAGTAGAGGGGTATTGCCCACCCAAACCTCATCGATACCAGTGAGGCAATCCTCCTCGAATACCCCTTCGGGGGCTTTGAATAGGGGGGCCCACATCCGTCGCCCGCAGCAATAATAGGCCCCCACAATGGCCTACTGTACCAGTCTAAGATGTAGTCGCCTACGCTAAGCCTGCTTAGGCTCCATGGTGCTATCAGGAGGGAGGCGTAGCATGAATATCGCCTGAGGGGCAGTTCAACACCTATACTAGACGCCAACTCAGAATTATTGGGGCCCGCTGCTAAAACTAGGGCATCTGGTTTAAGTGCCTTGCCATTTGCATAAATCGCCACTCCCCCATCAACCCTCTTAACCACCCCATCCCCCCTGATAACTTTTAGGTGGGCCTGCATCCTCCTTAAGATGTCGTTTACAGGTATTAGGTAGTCCGTTGTCTTAACTATCATTTCCCCATAGTTTAGGTGCACTAGGCTGCTTTGTTTAACTACTTCGTATTTTACGTTAGCCTCCCTTAATGGTGATAGGTCTGCGTCCTCAGGCAGTATGTCTATTGACGTAACCTCCCTTAACCTAGCCCCCAGGCTACTGTATATTGATAAACTCTCCCTAGCCAACATTATGTCTTCAACGTTGGGCATTGATAATGTCAACACCAGTGAGGGTACGGGATACCTAACGCTCCTCGTTACCAAGGTTACATCAGCCCCTAGCCTAGCTAGGAAGTATGCTGTGAATGTGCCTGCAATACCGCCTCCAATAACGACCACTTTAAGCCCCATGATGAGGCTCCATTTGCATTAGGTTAAATAAACCTTACCTTAAATAGCCTGGAGCTCATTCATAAGCTCCTTTAACTTAGAATACTCATCCTCAAGCCCATATTTTAGGGCTAGGGCTATTGCCTCAATAACCTCCCTCTTAATCCTCTTAACATACGCATTATTGCCCCCCACCAATATTAGGCCTAGCTTATATTTCTTAAGGAAGTCGTAGGCCTTCTCAATCTTTTCATCAACCTTAAGTTTAGCTAACATTGCCTCACCTGGATTATACTGCCTGCCTCCATTAGACTTGTTAACATTTATGTTAACGTACATTGGGGGTGTTAATACTTTTGGTTCGGGTTTAGTGAGGTTTAACTTACCTATCAGGTATGATGCTATTATGTTGCGTACCAGTTCCGAAACTCCGTCAAGCCCCTCTTCGGATGCTATCTTCTGCAGCACCTCCTTAACAATCTTATGTACCCTAACCGATATTATTGCCCCATCCCTTTCAGGTGCGCTGAACAATATGTCGTATGTGAGTTCCCTCAACTCAACATTCCCCTCATCAGCCACGCCTAGACAACGCCTATTGTTTAAATTCTCAAATAGATAATTTAAGGGTTATTGCAAGAGTATTACTCAACATATATGGCGGGCCTGCCCGGCATCGATAACCTAGCCCTATTAGCCGGGTCGTAGCTTGGCTTCAACGCCTCCTGGACCTGCACCTCGACGCCAACCCTCTTCTCTATGTACGGCTTGAAGGCCTCAATGACCCTAACCTCCATGTCCCTGTTAAGCCTATGCCTAGGTAGCGTACCGTTAACTATGCCGTTCACAAGATCCACTATACGTTGGCCCATCTTCGAGAAGCGTTCATTAGCCATGAGGGCCCTTATAACGTCCCTAGCCTGCATGCCCTGGTTAATTAGCCTTAAAGCCTCGTTGAAGGCTTCGTAAAGTTCCTCACTGGGGCCGACATATATGTAGGCCCTCCTACCCTGCCTAAGCCTTAAAACCTCCTTTAAATCATCTATAAGCCTTTCAACAACCCTGAAGGCGTTTTCAACATCATCGCTGACCATGCTTTCATCGCCCCTGGGCCAGGTTTCAAGGGATACGTATGTTGAATTACCCATCTCATGCCATACCTCCTCAGCTATATGCGGTGTTATCGGCTGCATCATCCTAACCCACATGTTTAGCGTCGTCCATAGGACGTACCTAGCCTCATCCCTAGGTATATTGCCTATTACGTCTAGGTACGTTTTAATGGCGTCGTGTATCGTGAAGAATACTGCCAATGCGTAGTCCCTAATCTTCAAATCCTCCATGAGCTTAGGTATGTCTAATGCAGCCCTATTGACAATGCTTAGAAGCCATATGCTGGGTATCGTCAGGTTGGCTGGTTTGAACCCAGGTGGGGGTGGCCCCATGTCTATTATTGTCTTGGCAGTGTTCCAAATATCCATCAGCCTGCCGAGCACTGAATCCACCTCGGAGTCCCTCCAGTCAAGTACATTATCCAGGTCTGATGCGTAGGCCACATAGAGCCTAACAACATCAGGCGTATACTTGGCTAAAGCCTCCCTCAGATATATCGTATTGCCCAGCGACTTAGACATCCTCCTACCCTCCCTAATCACGTAGTTGTTCAGCGATATTGCCCTAGGCCAATATTCGCTTGGGAATATTGCGGCGTGGTGCGCTATGAAGAAGGTTAGGTGGTTTGTTATCAGGTCTATGCCGCTGTGCCTAAGGTCGACCGGGTACCAGTATGTGAACTCGGCCCTAGCCCTCTCAACAACTTCAGGGCCTACGCCCAGCGACTTAGCGACGTCGCTAACGTTGCCTAGGCCTAAAAATACGTAGTCGTAGAATGCGACAAGTTTATTCAATGAATCCACATCACCAGCCCTACTTTCAATAACCCTCCTTGCCAATTCGCCAAGCCTCTCAGCCAATCCTGAGGACTTCAATACGTGGGATATCGTGTAGTATGCCATATATATTGTCGAATCGCTTAAAGACTCAATAACCCAGTCGGGGTCCCAGGGCATCCTGGTTCCAAGGCCCCTCTTCCTGGCGCAGGGCCTCATGTCAAGCCAGTCTATTGTGGATTTGAACAAAGGCCTATAGGACTCAGGTATTATCTTAATCCTATTGAAGGCCTCCAGCGTAACCCTCTTCCATTCAGGGTTGCCGAAGTGTAGGAACCATTGGTCCTTTATCAAGGCAACTATAACCCTTGAACCACCCCTAGTATACACCTTCCTGGGCTCCGTCTCATACATCACGTCCCATAGGCCCTTGGATTTAAGATCCTCAATAACCTTAACCCTGGCCTCACTGACCTTGAGGCCGCTATAGGGCGTGTTCTCGGCCATTACGCCATTGTAGAATTCATCCCTATACACTATGCTTGTCGCCTCATTAAGCTTATCTACATC
>CAYFHR010000118.1:0-3799 GCA_964343155.1 uncultured Thermoproteaceae archaeon
GCATTGATATACTGCGGTGGTGAGGTTAAGGCTGTTGGCATTAGGCTATTCAAGGTGCTTAGGCAAATTGCCGCCACTAAACAATGCTAAACCTTTATAAGGGGCTACAGGCCTATTAAACGGTCCCCTCCCCAGAGTCCTGTGGATACAGGCCTGTGAAGGGGATGGGGTTCCCCCGGCCCCATTTATCTTTACGTATTATCTTTTATCACTGGAGAAAGGTTTATATAGGGGAAAAATTTTAAAGAGGCGGAAAGAAAATGGGGATGGAGGCCCAGAATCCTGGGAGGGAGGAGGATCGAATTAGGGCCATTCTCCAGAAATTCAAGGTCCTAAGGAGGGGTAGTGGAATTGAGCTAATCAACGAGAGTGGCGAGAAGGAGAAGTGCCCAGTATGCGGTAATACAGTGTTCATAGTTGATGCTGAGAGGGGTCAAATAGTGTGTGCGTCGTGCGGATACGTATTGAGTGAGCACATATTGGATACTGGGCCTGAGTGGAGGGCATTCACCCCCGAGGAGCGTGAGGACAGGGCTAGGACGGGGAGCCCCCTTGAAAGGGTTACCAGTGAGGAGCTTGTGACAAGGATTGAAACCACCAGCAAGGCTTTAGACATCAAGAAGAAGATTGAGATCCTCAAGTATAAGAAGTGGAGTATAAGGATAAGGGTCCAGACGAGCTATGAGAGGAACCTCGTCCAGGCAAGCCACGAGCTCGATAGGCTCGCCCACCAGTTAGGCGTACCTAAACACTGTGTCGATGAGGCCTTGGCAATATATAGGCAGGTCCTGAGGAGCGGCCTAATTAAAGGTAGGAGCGTTGAAGCCATAGCGGCGGCCTGCCTCCACATGGCTTGTAGGAAGCATAACATGCCCAGGAGCCTTGATGAAATAGCCCAATACACCAAGGCCCCCAGGAAGGAGATTGCGAGGTGCTTCAGGCTTATAGCCAGGGAGCTTAAAATCAAGATACCTCTAAGCGACCCAAGGCTATACGTACCTAAGATTGTTGAGCAACTTAAACTGCCGGGCGACATAGCCAAGGAGGCTATTAAAATACTTGAGCAGGCCAAGGAGAAGGGCCTAACAGCCGGCAAAGACCCAGCAGGGCTGGCTGCGGCCGCAGTCTACATCGCATCGCTACTTAAGGGTGAGGTTAGGACTCAGAAGGAGATTGCTCAGGCAGCCCAGGTTACTGAGGTTACCGTTAGGAATAGGTATAAGGAGTTGGCCAAGGAATTAAACATTAAAATACCCATCAAGTAGATTAGCCGTGAAGATACCTGGGGTTGAGTATAGGCCACTCTGCGAATTATGCAACATGCCCCAGGAACTATACATAGCTGAAACAAAGAATTTCAAGCTGTACGCATACAATAAGCCGTTCAACAATGGGCACGTGGTGCTAGTCCATAGGAGGCATGTGGGCTTTGAGGAATTATCCATTGAAGAGGTTTACGAGGCCCTAGATATGATTAGGAGGGTTGAAGATATCTTAGACAGGTTGTATAGGCCTAACGGCTTCAACATAGGCATAGTATATAAGCCCCACGTGGCCTTCCACATTGTGCCCAGGTGGAATGGCGATGTAAGCTTCATGAAGGTGTTCTTCGATGTTAAGCCTATCCCAGAGACGCCGATTCAGTATGCTAATAGGATTAGGTCCATGTTGAGCCTAGGCGCCGTATGACGGCAAGACCTCATATATAATCAATACGCGGTAGTAATCCTTAACAGCACCTAATTCGGCTGATAAATCAACCTCAACGCCACCACCCCTCTTCCTAACCTCAATTACCTTAACTGCAGATCCCCTAACCTTCACTCCAGGATCCTTACCAGGTTCAACGGGTACTATGTGTATTGCCAGGTTGTCGCGCCTATATGATGATACTCCACCTATGCCTGTTAAGAGCATCTGAGTCGCTATGGTTAATGGTGATGCTGAGGCTATGTGCCTAATAGCCCTGACCCCAGCCTCCCTTAAGCTATTCACGTAGTTGCTTATGAATTCCCAGTCGAGTAGCTGGTCGAACAGTATTGATATTGAGCCCCCCGATCCAATAACCTTAGAGGCTATTGAAGCCACTTGACCTGGCTTAACGTACTCAATAGGTATTAGGGCGCATGTACACTTGGTGTATTCCAGGAATTGCCTAGGCACACTACGAGTATGGTACGCCGCCGCTGATGCCCTAATCGCCCTATAAGCCCTGAAGCTTAGCATTGTCGGTATGCCTAGGCCAACGTCAACCAGGTATACAGCCGGCTCAACCTTCTCCTCAACAAGCGTAATATTCTTCTGAATGAGCCTATATAAATGCCTCCTACCTGACTCAACGTCAAGTATAGCCTCTACAAGCCCCTTAGCCTTAAGCTCGCTTAAAGCACCCCTAACAGCCCTCTGGCTGAGGCCCGTATACCTGACAATGTCGCTGAATGTGACCCACTGCCTACCGTTTATCAAGTCTTCGAACTGCATGTAGCTTACAATTATCCTGGCTGATGGGGATAAGTCGGTGTATAGGTAGGGCTGTTTATTAGCCTCCTCAGGCATATTATCAGGTTATGCTAAGGGTTTATTAACCTTTAAATGCAATTACTATAGAGTTAACAAAGCCTAGACGTAATATTACATGAATTACTAGTTCTAAAGATTATAACTAGTAGCGAATACTTATAAGCAGTGGTCATATTTATAGAGCTATGAGGGCTGTAGAACTTATTAAAAGGAAGCCGGTAATGGTAAATGTTGGGTCAAGTGTATTGGATGCCGTTAAGCTAATGGCTGAAAATAACGTGGGCCTAGTAGTCATAGTTGACTCCCAGGAGTCAAGGAGGGTGCTTGGGGTTTTAAGTGAGAGGGATGTGATTAGGGCCCTGGCCAGGGGTGTAGACCTATCTAGGGCTAGGGTTGAGGAGGTTGGTACGATGGGCAATATAGCTAAGGTATCAGCATACGACTATGTTAATAAGGTTGCGCAGTTGATGAATGAGAGGAATATTAGGCATATAGTTGTTGTAGACGATAACGATAGGGTTGTTGGGGTTATTTCAATGAGGGATATTTTAAGGGAGTCTGAGGCAATACAATACATAGCTAAGATGTCTGCGAGGCCCCCGACGAGGGAGTAGTCAAATAATGCTGATTAATATACGGCTGTGGGCTTTAAACTAACCCTAATACTGGTTGACTCAGCCCTGGAGCCAATACCCCCCGAGCTGAGGTCTAATCCTAGGATTATTAGGCTGGCTAGGAGGCTTGGAAGAGACCCAAACTACATGCCTCTAGACAAGGCGCTACACTACAGGTTAATGAGGGGCCTCAGGGATTTTGAACGTAGGGGTAGGCCGGATATTGTCCATAAATTCCTCCTAGACTCACTGAACAGCGTCTTAGCGTTGAAAGGAATGTTAAAGGTGTATATCCATACGATCGGGGGCCTAGTCATAGATGTTGCAGAGGGTGAAAGGCCCCCTCAAAACTACCTAAACTTCCTAGGGCTTATGGAACAGCTGTTTAAACATGGCCGCGTCCCACCTGAAGGCAGGTGGCTAATGAGGATCCTTAACATTGACCTCAGGGGCCTTTTGAAATCACTAAACCAAAGCCCAATAATACTTCTTGAGAGGGGTGGCGTTGAGGTTAAGGTTAAGCAAATTGCAGAACTCCTAGTGTCTAAGGGTGGTGGGGTTGTACTGATAGGTGGTGTTGCCAGGGGGCTTGTTGGTGGGGAAGTTAGGGATCTTTTAGATGGGGTATATACGTTGGCTGGGGGCTACCGTTTAACGACAAGCCA
>CAYFHR010000119.1:0-3733 GCA_964343155.1 uncultured Thermoproteaceae archaeon
GCATCATACCCATTCCTAATGCCCGCCATATGGTATATGGCCCTGGGGGCATTAACAGCGGTTAGGGGCATTATGAGGGGGCCCATAGCCCTACTGTGGGATAGCCGTGGGGGTGTGGGTGTATCGCTATTTGGGCTTGGCGTACTCTACGCCATCTTAACCATACCCAAGGACCCCCAGTACAACACATACATCCTAGCGGCCTCGCTGGCAGTGGTCGTCGCCATAGTGTCCTACGTCAGCTACAGGGCCTATAGGGGAGGCTCATCAAGCATAGACAGCATAATTGACGAAGTCTACGAGGCCCATAAGCGCAGCAGCGCCATGGTTGAGACGCCGGAGGCGAGGTACCTCATGGATGCGGTTGAGCAGTTCGTCAAGAGGGGTAGGAAGGAGGACCTCGTAATGTACCTGACGTACATCATGTCGGCTAAGGGCCTTGAATACCCTGAGATAAGGAACATACTGAGCGAAATAATAGATTACGTAGACCCATACGTGGCTAGGCGTAGGCAGGACATTGAGAGGCTTATAAAGTTCAGGATGGAGGTGGCCACCAGGGTTATTGTAAAGGCTTTATCAGGCGAGGAGGTGGGTAGTGGTGGTTAAGGAGCTCACCAAGGCCCACATAATCCTCCTAACCCTATCAGCGGTAACGGCATCGGTGGCTGTGCTATCAACCATAAGGACCCTGCTCGCGGCGCCGACATTAGCCATACTGCTGCTATTCACATCAATGGTTATTGGCGATAAGCCGCTTGTGGAGGCCTCCATAGCCGTGGATAAGCATAGGGTCCATGTTGGCGAGGAGTTTGAAGTAACGGTTAACGTCAATGTCAAGGGGGGCTTCGGACTCATACTACTTAGAATGCCCCCACACCCAAACACCCAGGAGGCCCTAAGCCTAGAGTTGGCCAGTGGGAATAATGTCCACGTTGTCTTCAAAGGCATTAGGCCCATCAACAGGACCTTTAAATACAGGCTTAGGCCCGTTAGGAGGGGTAGGGTTCAGGTTAGGGGAATATACTACAGCTATTACCAGGTCCTAGGCCTGAGGAGGGTTACCGACGGCCTAATCGACGTTGGCGAGTTGGTTGAGGTAATGCCTAACGTTAAAGTGGCCTCAAGGCCAATAACAGGTATTAGGCCCATCAACATTAGGCCCCAGGTACCTCAAATAGCAATAGGCCCACCATCAGTGGACTTCAGGTATGTGAGGAGGTATGAGTGGGGGGACCCGTACAAGTTCATTAACTGGAAGGCGACTGCGAGGAGGGTTGATGGGGAGGTTATGGTTAATGAATATGAGAGGGAGGGTTTAAGGACAGTCCTCTTCATCCTGGATTCAGGGAGGTGGATGAGGTATGGGACGTGGGAGGAGAATCCGCTTGAATACAGCATTGTCGCAATACTTTCACTAACCAGGCTGCTCCTGAGGAGGGGGCTTAACGTAGGCCTATGGTCAACGTCAGGCATCTATGTCTACCCAGGCTTCGGGATGGGCCACTACTACAAGGTGCTCAGGGCGTTGATCGATGTTGAAACTAGGTACACCACATATAGGGTTAGCCCTGAGGTATTGGCCCTCATCAACAGGCTTAGGCCAATTATAGTACTGTTCACCAACCTAACATCCTCAAACGCCCCATTCATCAGAACGCTCCTAGGCAAGGTGCCCTCATGGGGCGTCGTAGTTGACGTAATACCCCACAGCATAGTGTTTAGGAGCGTGGTAGGGGTTGAGTGCGTTAAGGGTATTTCCAGGGCTAAGGCCAAGCTCTATAAAATGATCCCCTCCAGATTCACAATCGTTTCATGGGACCCGCCCTGCGATGGATTAGGTAGGGTTGTCTTCAGGGTTTTAACAAGGGTGACCCCTAGGTGAGGCCCATCAACATTACGGCGATGCTGATAGTCCTAGGATCCCTAACACCCCTAATCGCACTATACCTGGCTTCAACCGGCCTGGGTAGGGTTTACGCCCTCTCTGCAATATTGCTAGCCTCCATCCTAGGCCTAGTGGGCTTCCTCAGGGGTAATCCACTGCCCATGCCAATATCTTCGCTTGCCCTAACATATCTAGCATTCGTAGCCTCCGTGGGCTACCTTGAAGCCTCCCTGAAGGCGCCGTTGATACGGCTTAGCCTATCGATGTGGGAGCTTTTAGGCGCCTTAACAATACTCCAGGCATTATCCATCATGCTGGCCCAACTCTACGCCTTCATACATAGGTTCGCCAGGGAGTTGAGGGCTAGGGGTTATTTGGCTGATGAGGTTGAGCGCGAGGTTTCAGGCTTCATCAGGGGTTACCTGGATGTGGCATTGTCACTATCTGCCGCGTCGGCCGCGGTATCCCTCTTAATAGCCCTTGAACCGAGGGCCCCCATAGACCCCCTCATGGCTGTTTTAATAGCCTCACTGGTCTTCATACTGCTAGCCAGGTACGTATCCATGGCTGCGGGTGGTGCTGGTGGAGGGTAGGGTTTGGTTGAGGAGGGTTAGGATAGGCTTCATAATGGCCATGGCTGATGCGTCAGTTATATTAGCCACCTTCATATGGATTCTAATACTTTCAAGCATGATAGTTGGAGGTAGGTTACACTACTACACTGCTGTAGCCGCATCATACTCGATAATATATACGCTTACATCAACCTGGATATCACTCCTGGTATCGCTATTGCTACTGCCCATAGTCATCATGTTGACGTGGGGTATGCCTAGGGTTGGTGGGGGGCTTGGCAGGGCTTCATCATACATGATTACGCTGTCTTACGTACTGTGGCTAATCAACTCCATATATGTCACATACCTGCAGGAGTCGTCGATAATACTTTTCCCAATACCTAAAGTCACCCTCGTAAAGCCCCCAGTCGTATTGTCCTATGTAGCCATCCCACTCATTGTAGCCCTGGCATGGATAATACTAATCCCAGGTTACATAATGCTGATCATACTTGTAGCCAGGCTCATGGGCCATTACAGGGATTCTACTGTGAAGGCGGGCGGCGCATTATCCGGGCTAGGCATTGTGGCTGGGCCATTCGCCCCATTGCCAGCGTTGGTATTGTTCATAGTGGGTTCTGCCCTCATTGCAGCAGCCCTGGGTGAGTATCTAGGGTCGGAGGCCGGTAACTTTAATATAGCCTAGATGGCTTGGACCTATGGGCAATGCGTTAATCGACATAGTTACCGCGTCTGTCCAGCTCTACGCGATAATAGATCCTGTAGGTTCAATACCCCTCCTGGTCAATATACCTGAATTGGACAGGTACATTAACGACATTAATAGGCTTGTGGCATACACCGTGCCTTCACTACTACTGTTGTTCGCCTTCATGGGCCCCTACATATTCATGGTGTTCAGCATAAATATAAACGACTTCAGGATTGCGGGAGGCATAATACTGCTTTCAATAGCCATAGACATACTTAGGGAGGGTACCCCCAGGAGCATGAGTATTAACCCTGAGGAATACATAATAGTACCTATAATAACCCCAATGCTTGTCGGGCCTGGTGCAATAACCTCAGTCATGATTATGGCAACGTACTACAGGGCCTACGTCGTCATTTTAGCCATTGCAATAGCGTCCCTGGCAACATACGTCACGATCAAGTACTCCATAGCCCTGGTGAGGCTGATAGGGGTTAACGCTATTAGGATCTTTTCAAGGTTCTTCAGCCTAATCGTGGCTGCATGGGCAATACAGCTCATAACAGAGGGCATAAT
>CAYFHR010000120.1:0-3727 GCA_964343155.1 uncultured Thermoproteaceae archaeon
TATAAGTAGCTATATGAAGCGCCTATACAGGTTGCCATACCTACCCACGAAACCCCTAATCTTAACCTCGTAGCCGCACCTGGGGCACTTACCCCCATTCAACCTGACCTCAACAACCCTATCCCCAAACCTCCTAATGAGCAATTCACCACACCTGGGGCAGTACGTGTTTTGGCCTGGGTGCCCTGGAACATTACCTAGATACACGTAGTCAAGTTCCCTCCTAGCCCTCCTCCAAATATCCTCAAGTAGCTTCACCGGGGTTGGTGGGTTGTTGAGCATGTGTGCTGGGTGGTATGCTGTTACGTGTAGTGGTATGTCTCTGCCAAGTTTGGCAACCTCGTTAATAACCTCATCAGCCTCACCATCATTAACCCCCGGTATCACAAGGTATGTGAACTCGACGTGTATCCCCAGGCTTAATGCGTAGCGGACTACCTCAAGTAGCTTATCCAGGCTTGCGGCAAGCCACCTCCTGTACGTTTCCCTACCACCCTTAATATCCACATTCATACCCTCCATACCTGCGTCGTAAAGGGCCTTAATAGCCTCCCTGGTTAGGTAGCCGTTAGTGTTTATTGATGCGTGAAGCCCCCTAGCCCTCGCCAGCCTGAATAGTTCTATTGAGTATTCAACCATCATTGTTGGCTCATTGAAGCTCACGTTAACGCCAGAGTCTCCGTTCTCAATAGCCCACTTGACAACATCGCCAGGCTCAACATATGCGCCCTCCAGCGATGCGTACTTGCTTAGAAACCAGTTTTGGCACCATGCGCATGGGAAGTTGCACCCCCACGTACTGATTGTCAGCGCAGATGTCCTGGGGTAGAAGTGGTATAGTGGCTTAATCTCCATAGGCCTAGACTCGGCCGCGGTCAATAACCCGTAGGCAGCCGTATAGACCCTACCCCCTATGTTGAACCTCATTCCACATAATCCAGCCTGGCCATTAGATAACGTACACCCCCTCAGGCATAGGGTACATTTAGCTAAGCCGCCGCCAACCCTAATGTAGAATGGGCTCTCCCTAACATTTGGGAGCCTAAGCAGCGCCTCCTTAACATCAAACGCCCTGAGGGGCCATGAGTATATTGGCCTCTGGCTACGCATTGCCTGGTGGGGCTATCCACCTGTCAACATACCTATCCATGTTTTGGAGTACTGTTATCCTGGAGGCGGCGTCCTCATCCATGAACCTGTAGTTTAGGCCAACATCCTTAAGCGCCCTGAGGAGTTTAAGGCTCCACTCCCTAACCTCCTCATGCCTAAGCATATTCTCCTTGGAAAGCTTATAGACCGAGTGGCCTAGGTGCATGTATGATTTAGGCTCTATGAAGTGTGGATTCCCTATAGCCAAAACCTTGGCAAACTGGGGTATTAGGTCGTCCGACGTATTCCAACCCCTAATCAGCGTTATCCTAACCACAGTCCTAGTCGGTACCTTGGATAACAACTCCAGGGTCTTCAAAACCCTCTCCCAGGCATCCTCCCTATGGATTACTGGGTTGGCTATCCTGTAGAATAAATCCCTATTGGGCGCGTTTAGGCTTAGGTAAAGCTGCGTCGGCAGCGCGTCCTCGCGCCAAAGCCTCTCAATCATCTCTGGGTATAGGCCGTTGGTTACTATGAATATTGACCTGGTGTTTGGCAGGGATTTAAGGTACTTAACCAGCTCAGGGAGTTTAGGATACATTGTCGGTTCGCCGGACAGCGATATTGCCCAGTGCGTCGGCTGTAGGGCCTCCATAACCTTAGCCCTATCAGCCTTACTATGCCCAAAATAGCCCGTTAGCAGCCTCCTCCTCTCCCTCAAGATGCCTTCAACAAGCTCCCTGGGGTCCAGGACCTCGCCTGGGGAAGGTTCATATGGGTCGAAGGATTCTGAAGGCCTCCAACAGTATACGCACTTATTACTGCAGATCATGCCCACGGGCCCGATCTCAACACACCTATGGGAACCACCCACAGGCGCCCCATAGAACTTAACCTTGTAGCAGTTAGGCCCACCCGTTAACGCAGTCTTGGTCCAGTGGCATAGTTCAACCGTGGCGTGCCCAAAGACCCCGTAGTGCGCCTTCTTAAGGAGCTTAACAGCATCATCACTAATGGTGAGCTTCCCATTCACAAAACTGTGGTACCTCAACCTAATAGTTGCCTTACCTACCTGCACTGGGCTATAGAGTTATGAGGCCTTAATAAACCTTCCTAATCCCTAATCCCGATTAAATTAACCGGATACAATTTATATAGGGTTTCGCTATGTGTGGCAGCTTATGGTTAAGGTTAGCCTTGATGTTGATTCACCAGTCCACAGGATTAACGACGACGTTAAGGTAGTGGTCAATGCGTCTAATGATGAGGGTAGGGAGGTTTTATTCAAGTTTAAATTAGAGTACTTCCTAAACGACGTAGCTAAGAAGTCTAGCGAATATTCAATAGTCCTCCTGCCGGGGGAGGCCCAGGTCATTGAAGATGAGGTTAAGCTTGATGAGGAGGGTTTATGGGTCATTAAGCTTAGCGGAGGCTTCGATGAAACATCAGTAAGCAAGTCCATTAAGGTTAAGGTCGCGGACTTCAAGGAGCCTGTAAGGCTGGCCTTAGTCTACCACATGCATCAGCCCCCATGGTATATGAGTGATGGTAGATACTACGCCGAGTGGGCCTTCGCATACATTTACGAACCTGTAATGGCGCCATTCTTCAACGGAGGCCCATACCTATTCCACGCAGTCCTAAACGACAAGTATAGGGGCGTTAAGGTTAACATACACCTGTCGCCAAGCCTACTGAGGCAGTGGATTGATGCAATTGAGAGGGGGTATACTACCGTTAATGGGGCTAGGTATGATAGGGGGAGCGACGTCGTTAAACTCGTTGAGAAGACCCTTGAAATGTACAGGAGGCAGATTAACGAGGGGCAGGTTGAGCCCCTGACAAGCATATATGCACATACGATAGCCGGATACCTAATATCAAGGTACTCCATGCTCGACATAGTTGACGAGGAGCTTTCAATAGGCATGTCTGTGACTGAGGAGGCCCTTAAGGTTAAGCCTACCGGGGCCTGGACCCCTGAGATGGCGTGGGACATGCAGCTGATTGACGTATACAGGAAGAATGGCATAAAGTACACCGTGCTATGTGGGAGGAACCACTTCCCAGGGTCCCAGGGCGATAAAGGCACAATATACGAACCCTACAGCCTGGAGGATTCATTAACAGTATTCTTCAGGGATGAGAGGTTGAGCAACCTGCTGTCGTTCCAGAACGTGTTCCCAAACGAGGAGAATGCCCTCAAATTCGCCGCAATGTTGGCCAGGTCCATTACGGACGCATCAGGGCTAGTCACAATAGCACTCGATGGCGAGAACTTCATAGCAATGTCTAAGACGCCGGCGTTGGTGGGCTTCATGCTTGACAAATTCTACTCATACATAAGCAGGATGCAGGATCTTAAAATTATAGAGACTGTTAAGCTAAGCCAACTGGCTGAGGGGAGGTATAGGAGGCTCACATTCATACCGACCACGACGTGGCTTGGTGGGTTCACCAAGTGGGATGGTGAGAGGAGGGAGCATAGGGATTATTGGGTTAGGGTAGTTGACGCATACAATGTTGTTAAGGCCGTTGAATCAAGCATAGGTGAGAGGCTTAGCGATGCACGGTACGCCCTCTGGCACGCACTGGACAGCGACTTCTGGTGGGCTGACTTCTGGACCCCAGACCT
>CAYFHR010000121.1:0-3635 GCA_964343155.1 uncultured Thermoproteaceae archaeon
TAGCTTATCCTGGGCTTACCCTCGGGTGTGTAGAATAGTAGTGTGTGTTTAAGCCAATTGGCATCATCCCTCTTCGGGTAGTCTAACCTGAAGTGCGCGCCCCTGGACTCCGTCCTGTTTAGGGCTGCTACGGTTATTAACTCTGCCTGTTCAAGTAGGAAGTCTAGCTCTATTATGTCCTTCAAATTCTGGTTATAGACCCTTCCATCATCCTCAAGCCTAACCTTGGCAAACCTCTCCCTAAGCCTCTTAATGCTTGTATAGGCCTCCTCCAATGTGCTCTTATCCCTGAATACGTAGACGTTATTGTCCATTGTGCTATTCATCTCGCTCTTAATCTCATACGGGTTCTCTCCCCCAACCTCCTTGTGTATCAGCTTGTCGAATATCCTAGCCTCCTCGGCCTCGGCCCTCTCCTTAACGTAGCCTGTATATTCAAGCATGGTCTCTGGGGCGTTCATTGCGTATTGGGCTGCTAGGGCGCCCGTTATCCTACCCCACACTAGGCATTCTGAGAGTGAGTTGCTGCCAAGCCTATTAGCCCCATGGACGCTCACGTTGGCTGCCTCGCCGGCGGCCCATAGGTTGGGTACCCTCGTCTTATCTTCATCTAACATGACTTGCCCATTGATGTCGACGTGTATTCCACCCATCATGTAGTGCATTGCGGGCCTGACAGGTATTGGTTCATCGACGGGGTCTATTCCAAGGGTCTTTATAGCAATCTCCCTAATCATAGGCAGCCTCTTCTCAATCCTCTCCTCGCCCAGGTGCCTTAGGTCGAGCAGGACGTAGCATAGCCCACTCTCCTCGTCAACGAAGCCCCTGCCCTCCATACACTCAGTTATTATCGCCCTACTCACAATGTCCCTTGGGGCCAGCTCCATCCTGCTCGGCGCATACCTCCTCATGAACCTCTCGCCCTCCTTATTAATCAAGTATCCTCCCTCACCCCTAGCCCCCTCGGTTATCAATATGCCGTTTGGGACTAGGGCTGTTGGGTGGAATTGCGGGAATTCGAAGTCCTTAAGCGGTATCCCAGCCCTATACGCTATTGAGTAGCCGTCGCCCGTCGATGAATGCGCCATTGTTGTGAATCCGTAAACCCTACCATTGCCTCCCGTCGCAATTATCCCCGCCTTAGCTAGGAATACCTTGAATTCACCAGTCTTAAGGTCTATTACTGTGAAGCCCCTGAAGACCCCATTCTCCATTATCATTGATGTTGCGAAGTGTTCGTGGAAGATTTCGACGTTGTCGAATCTAAGCACATTGTCGTAGAGGGTGCTCATTAGGAAGAATCCGCTCTTATCCTGTGCGAAGGTCGTCCTCGGTATTGACATTCCGCCGAAGGGCCTTTGAAGAATCCTACCCTTCTCATCCCTCGACCACGGAACCCCCAGGTGGTCCATGAATATTATCTCCTTTGGAGCCTCCCTCACCAGGACCTCGACTGCATCCTGGTCTGCCAGGAAGTCGCTACCCTTAACAGTGTCGTATGCGTGTAGGTCTATGCTGTCCCCAGTCTCCTTTGGGTAGAGGACTGCGCTTGCACCGCCCTCGGCTGAAACCGAGTGGCTCCTCATTGCGTGCACCTTAGATAATACGGCTATCCTTATCTTACCCCTAGAAACCCTCGCAGCCTCAAAGGCGGCCCTAAGGCCAGCCAGCCCAGACCCCAGTATCACCAGGTCATATTTAAGTACTTCAACCACTGCCAGTTGATGCCCCTAGATTAATAAAGCTTATCCAAGCTAAAAGATGGCTGAGGCAACTTTAGATGTTAAGCTTATTAACCCATGCGCTAGATATTTGCTAATGCAAAGTCAGGTTAATGAGGGTAGGATGGGGGATTTGGAGGTGATGTATTTCAAGTCTGTTTCAGAGTTCATAAACTACCTGAATGGCCAAATATCGCAGCTTGAAAACTCCATAAAGGCCGTGGAGGCTAATCTAAAGGGCCTTGAGGCTAGGGTTAAGAGTTACGAGGCCCTGCTCGCAATATTAAGGAAGCTCCTTGGCCAGGAGAACGTAATCTCATCGCCGCAGATTGAGGTTACAGGCCTTAAAATAATAATTGACCCCAAGCCAGTTGATGAGTATCAGGTGCTTAAAGAGTCCATAGACTCGATGTACGATAGGCTGCAGGTCCTCAAGAATGTGAGGGAGCTGGCTAATTTAATAGCGTCAACGGCCGAAGTACCGATACTTGTCCAGTTTAGGGCAGGGATACCCATAAGGATTCTGATAGGGGTATCTGCGTGAGGCTGCAGGTAGCCTTAGACTTAGTTGACCTAGAGCAGGCAGTGGACATGGCGAGGAGGCTCCACTCAGCCAGGGCTGTTGACGTTATTGAGGCTGGGACCCCGTTGATAAAGGCCTACGGAACATTAGCTGTGTCTAGGCTTAGGGCGTGCTGCAGGGACTCCATAATCTTCGCCGACCTGAAGACTATGGATGTCGGCGCCCTTGAGGCTAGGCTAGCCCATGAGGCTGGGGCCGACATGGCTAGCGTATTGGCCGCAGCCCCAGTGGACACTATTAGGGAGTTTGTTGAGGAGTGCAGGAGGCTTGGTTTAAAATCGGTCGTCGACTTCATAGGCGTCCAGGACGTTGAAGGGAGGCTCCGCGAAATATTAAGTGTAGCTAAGCCGGATTACGTAGGCCTACACGTAGGGGTTGATGTCCAGAGGTCTAGGGGGCTTACGGCAGAGTCCCTTGTTGATGAGGCTGAGGGGATTAAGAGGAGGTTTGGGGTTGGGGTAACCATAGCAGGCGGCATCGATGCCTCATCAGCCCTGAAGTTAAGGGGGAGGGATATAGACATAGTGGTTGTAGGTAGGGCAATAACGTCGGCCCAGGACCCTGTTAAGGCCGCGTTGGAGATCAGAAATAACCTAGGTATTTAAACCTAGGCGCCGGCACGATGTGTGATAACGCTCATTCAGTCAAACTCACCGATAGTTAGGAGGCTTGTGAAGCTTAGCGGGAACTATACTTCAGACCCAATACCGGCTGCTCAATATGCCTCAATGATGGGGCTCGCATCACTATCAATAGTGGACTCATACGGCTTCCTAAAACAACTACATACGCTAGCAGCGTTTAAGGCAAGGGGAGCCGCATTAATCGTAGTCCTGGATACATGGGATATTAGGGGCCTTTGCGCCCAATTAAACATACCATGCCTTGAGCCCTGGGATGCGGAATCGCTTAAGGTGGCAGTCAACGAAGCACTTGATTATAGTGGTGTTTCAGGTAGGCCATATGTAATTAGGCTCAACCCAATGCTCTCAGGGGAATTAAACAATGCCTTGAAGGATGTTGAGGCTGGTGGGTCAGCCACATTTAACAGGAACTGGTTCAGGGAACGCTCATGGTGGTTTAACGTGGCTAGGGTTGAGGAGGCTAGGGAGGGTTTGTTGAAGGTTAGCGGTAGGGCAGGCGTCTTCGTTGAAGCCGGCGAAAACCTGGTTGAGGGGTTTCTGGCAGGCTACATTAAGGTTGATAACGCAGCCAGGACGCTCTACATAAACCCACTGCCCTACGATAAGCTGAGGGGTGTTAAGAGGGTGTTTGAGCATGGTAGGTATTTGTCGTCAAGCCTGGCGGGCATGGGTATAGGTGTTGAGGCT
>CAYFHR010000122.1:0-3593 GCA_964343155.1 uncultured Thermoproteaceae archaeon
AATACTTTATCGGCGGTTGAAACGTCCGTCCGTGAAGGTCAACCTAGGAGGGGTGGGCCACGGCGTAGGGGTCGTGGCCCTAAACCGGTTAAGGTTGGGGATGTGGTGGAGGTTGAGGTTGTTGAACTGTCGAGGAGGGGTGATGGTGTCGCTAAGATAAGGGGCTTCATAATCTTCATACCGAATACTAAGCCCGGGGAGAAGCTTAAGGTTAAGATAACTAGGGTTGGGTCAACATACGCCGTTGCCGAGCCTGTGGCTGAGGGCCAGGGTTCAGGTGTTGAGGAGTCCCCTGAGGGTCAGGAGGAGTTTGAGGAGGAGTAGCCTTCCTGTTTAAAATAAGGCTTATAAAACGCCTTTTGCATAGTTGACGTGGTTAGGAGGGTTAAGAGTTACAGTGATTTAAGTAACCCGGAGGCGCTTAAACTACTTGAGGATATTGTATCTAAGTACGGTTTAACATCACCCATCGTTAACGTAACCCTGGAGTACCTTAGGAGGTTCAGTAAGGTTAATGCAGAAGATGCGCAGGAGCTCATTAAGGCGCTTACCGAGAAGTATGGCTTAGCCAAGGTCACTGCAATACAGGTAATAAACATTATGCCAACAAGCCCTGAGGAGCTTCAGACGATTATAAGTGCTGAGAGGAAGGTCTTCAGGGACGAGGTTATTAAAGAGATTGTGGACCTGCTGAATTCATATAGGGCTAAGCAGGCCAAGTGACCCTGATGGTTAGGAAGGAGGAGTATGCATATGTCCTAGACATAATACCCCCTGAGGAGATTGCGTTAAAGGAGAGTGAGGTGTTGAGGAGGGGTTTCCCGAGGAGGGACACCTACCTACAGGTCGTTGGGGAGGCATACTTCACCCTACTTGAAGTCACCCTTAAGCGCGAGGCCACTGTTGAGGTTGGTGAAAGGGTTTACATTGGCGATGGGGCTAGGGATAAGGTGAATAAGATTGTTAGGAGGCTTAGGTACGATGAGTTGACGGCCCAGGCCAGGCAGGAACTCCCCAGGATTGTTGAGCAGATTGTTAAGGCCAGGGAGCAGTACTTCGTAGACTGGATTAATAAGGCTGGGCCACTCACGCTTAAGCTACATAGCCTAGAGCTGCTTAGGGGTATTGGCAAGAAGACCCTCACGCAGATACTTGAGGAGAGGTCTAGGAAGCCCTTCGCAAGCTTTGACGATTTTAAAAACAGGATTAACATAGATATTGTTAAGCTTATAGTGGATAGGGTGCTTAGGGAGATTCAGGGCACTGAACAATACTACATCTTCGCAGCACCCCCACCCCAGGAGAGGAGGTGACTAATACCTCCTGGCAAGCCTAAGCCAATACTCGGCCTTAACCTCAGGGCACGCTAAATCCCTCATATCCACGGGCCTTTCATCAACATCGAGGGGTATTCCCAATGCATCGGCCTCGGCGAGCTCCGTTATCTTTATGCCGCAGTCGTTGCGCCCACTCCACGGAACCTCAACAACACCACCCTCGCTGAGGAGCCTCCTGGCCTCATCAACGCCTGCAGCCCTCCTAACCCAACCCTTCAGCCACCTCCACGCGGACTCCCTCATGTTTGATTCAATGGCCTTAAACAACTCTTCAACAGCCTCAACAACCTGCCCCCTCGGCGCCTCATACTTCTCAAACGTATCCCTCCTATACAGCGTCACAACATTCCTCGAGGCGTCATTCCTACCAACCTCAACCCTGACTGGAACCCCCTTAAGCTCCCAGTAGTAGTACTTCCAGCCTGGGGTCTTGTCAAGCCTATCGTCGAGCTGGACCCTGATGCCGGCCCTAGCCAAGTCGTCGACAATGCCCTTGGCGTAGCTTAAGACCTCAGGCTCATTACCATACATTATCGGTATCACCACTGCCTGTATTGGGGCATACCTCGGGTGTATTAGGAGCCCCCTATCGTCGCCGTGTAGGGCCAGCATTGTTGCAATAACCCTCTCCGAAATCCCGTAGCTGGTCGTGTGGACGTAGTGGGTCTTCCCATCCCTCCCAAGGTACTTGACGTCGAAGACCCTTGAGAAGTTTTCACCAAGGTAGTGCACGGTCCCTATCTGCATGGCCTTGCCGTCAGGCATCACTGTGTCGAAGGCTATTGTGTAGACGGCCCCCGCAAACTTATCCCATTCAGGCCTCCTACTTATGAGGTAGGGTATCGCCAATTCGTCGAACAGCCTCCTATATATGCCTATGGCCTCCTGGACCTGCCTCTCGGCATCCTCCCTGTCGACATGGGCTGTGTGGGCCTCTTTAAACATTGAAATCTCCCTAAGCCTAATCATGGGGTGGGTCATCTTTGTCTCAGCCCTAAACACGCTCACTATCTGGTAGACCTTCATAGGCAGGTCTGTGTGGTCCCTAATCCACAGCTTAAACATGGGCATTATGGCGGTCTCACTTGTAGGCCTCAGGATAAGCCTCTCCTCCCCAGAACCACCCTTACTGACCCAGAAGACCTCGTTTTCAAAACCCCTAATGTGTTCGCTCTCCTTTGAGAAGAATTCGTAGGGTATGAATATTGGGAATAGGACCTCCCTATGCCCAGCCTCGTCGTGGAGCCTCCTCACCAGGGCCTCGACATTCCTCCTCAATGCTAGGCCATAGGGCATCCAGACGTATGCCCCCTTAACAGGGTACCTGTAGTCGTAAACCTCCGCGTTGAGGATGACTTCATTGAACCACTCTATGAAGGACCTCCACCTAGCCCTAGGCCTCTCCTGGGGAGGCCTAACCTGCCTCAGCGTGGCAATATAGACCCCCTAAGGCCACTTTAATGATGGTTTTATAAGCTTAATTCCCGCCAGCCAAGTTTTTTAAGCAGTTAAAAGCCAATATGCGGGGTGTCTGGTAGTTTAATCGTCAGGGAGGTTTACGTTAGGAGGGGGTTGGTTAAGTCGGGGCTTCCTGAATACGACTACGCCCTAAACCCATATGTCGGGTGCCAGCATGGGTGCATATACTGCTACGCAGTCGACTTCACGAGGGGTGAGCCTGCGAGGAATTGGGGGAGGGTGGTTTACGTTAAGGTAAACCTACCTGAGGTCGTTGCGAGGGAGGTTAAAGTCCTTAAGCCCGGCGTAGTGGGCTTATCGACGATAACGGACCCGTATCAACCCATCGAATCCAGGTATAGGCTGTCTAGGAGGCTCATTGAAATACTGTGCGGTGCAGGCTTCCACGTAAGTATACAGACTAAGTCGCCGCTTGTCATAAGGGATGCTGAATTATTGGCCAGGTGCGGCAGCCTCATCGACGTGGGGTTCACCATAACAACAATGGGTGAGCATTACAGGGTTATTGAGCCTAATGCCCCACATCCATTGGCTAGGGCCTCTGCACTACTTAAACTATCCAGGGCAGGCGTGAAGACGTGGATTTTCCTAGGCCCAATAATACCTGGATTCAACGATAAGCCAGCGGACTACGAACCCATATTAAGGCTTGCCAAGGAGTCCGGCAGCCAAGTCACCATAGATAGGTTTAGGGTTAGGGATTGGGCGGTTAAGATGATTGAGTCGAGGCTATCCATTAGGCCAAACCCAACCAGGGATTGGTGGCTTGAAACCTCG
>CAYFHR010000123.1:0-3569 GCA_964343155.1 uncultured Thermoproteaceae archaeon
CCCATGCGTTAACGCATATAAACTCCTGAATTGCATTAACGTGTTTAGGCATGTATAAGGGGCTTGAGTTATTTGAGGCGCCTAGGGTGGTGCTCTTTGGGCCTGGTGCAGTTGATAAATTTGGCCATGTCCTAGCCGAGTTGAAGCTGGGTAGGGGTATAATATTGACTGGGCATGTCCACAGTAGGGCTATTGCAGATAAGGTTGCCTCACAATGCCCCTCATGCAGCGTCGTTGCCGAGGATGAGGTTGATTTAAGCAGCGCCATGGCTAATAAAGATAGGTTTAGTGAATATGAGTTTGTTGCAGGCGTCGGCGGTGGTAGGGTTATTGATAAGGCTAAGGCCCTCGCATACATACTGGGTAAATACTTCATATCTATACCAACCGTAGCAAGCCATGATGGGATAGCGTCACCCTACGTCTCCCACCTGATGCAGCTTGAGTTGAATTCAGCCAATGTTGGTAAGGTTAAGAAGACCCCCATAGCGATAATAGCCGATACGTCGATTATAGGCGATGCACCTAGGGTATTCCTAATGGCTGGTATTGGGGAGCTCCTAGGTAAGAGGGTCGCCCTACTGGACTGGATGCTTGGCCACAGGATTAAGGGGGAGGACTTCAGCGAGGCCGCCGCTGTGCTTGCGCATTCAAGCTATAAAATTATTATTAGTAATTTAGGTAAGTTGGCTAGGTTTAGGGGTGAGGAGTCCGCAAGGGTTGTTGTTAAGGCGCTCATAGGGTGCGGTATGGCTATGGCGATAGCGGGCAGCACTAGGCCATGCAGCGGGTCTGAGCACATGTTCAGCCACGCACTAGACATGTTGGCCAAGGAGTATGGCCTCAGGCCGGCAATGCACGGTATGCAGGTTGCATTAGCCTCAGTGGTGATGCTGTACCTACATGGCTTAAACTGGAGGAGGCAGGTGGCTAGGCTCAAGATGCTTAACCTACCCACAAGCTTCAGGCAGCTTGGCTACGACAGGGACATTGTATTGGAGGCCTTGACAATGGCCCATAGGGTAAGGCCCGACAGATACACGATACTTGGGGCTGAGGGCCTAACCAGGGAGGCTGCTGAAAGGGCCCTGGAGGAGACAGGCGTAGTGTAGTAATACATAATAATCTGGGGGGCCTGCCTAATACGTGGAGGATGAGTTAAGGAGGCTAATAGACCTGGCATTGTCAATGGGCGCATCCTATGCCGAGGCACGCTACCAGAGGGATTATTCGAGGAGTGTGAGGGTTAGGAATGGCGCTGTTGAACACGTCGGCGAGGGTTCGGTTGAGGGGTTCTCGGTAAGGGTCCTATACCAGGGGGCCTGGGGCTTCGCCTCAGGCCAAAGCCCAACAACAGACCTGGTTAACGAGGCCATTAAGGTGGCTAGGTCATCCTCAACGATGGTTAAGAGGAGGGTTAGGCTTGCCGAGGCTGAACTGGCCTCGGTTAAATACGAGGTTTATGAGGGTAAGCCCCTCAGGGACATATCCATGGAGGACGTTGTCAAATACCTACTCGAGGTCGATAAGGCCTCAAACGTTGACCAAAGGATTAGGGTTAGGGCATTTAGCATGAGCCTGGTTGAAACATCGAAGCTAATCATGACGAGCGACGGCGCCTACGTGTCAAGCAGGGTGCCTAGGGTTACCGCCTTCTCAATGATCCTCGCCTACGACGCATCCAGGGGCATTAGCCAGCAGAGGAGCGAGCAGTATGGCGGCAGCGGTGGGTGGGAGCTCGTAGGCATGCTTAAGATCGAGGATTCCGTAGCAAACGACGCTTCGACGCTCGTCAAAATCCTAGACAGGGCAAGGCCCCTTAAGGCTGAGGAGAGGCTTGACGTAGTCTTCTCACCCGAATTAGCGGGGATATTCGTCCACGAGTCTGTAGGCCACCCAAGCGAGCTTGACAGGATAATGGGTAGGGAGGGGGCTGAGGCCGGTGAATCATACTTAACGGTATCTGACCTGGGCAGTTTAAGGATTGGGAGCGAACACGTAACGATAATAGATGACCCAACGATACCCAGGAGCTACGGATTCTACCTAGCCGATGAGGAGGGGGTTAAGGCTAGGGCTAGGGTACTTGTGGATAGGGGTGTTGTCAACGAGTTCCTGATGAATAGGGAGTATGCAGGCTACATATCTAGGGCGAGCAATGCCGCGGCCAGGGCTAGCCAATTCAATAGGGAGCCCATACCGAGGATGGCCAATACCTATCTGGCCCCAGGGGGCTGGAAGCCCGACGAAATCATTAGGGACACTAGGAATGGCATATATTTCGTATCGTACCAGGAGTGGAATATTGATGATAGGAGGTGGTATGGGCGCTACGGTGGGCTTGAGGCATATAGGATAGTTAACGGCGAGTTAGGCGACATGGTGCTCATGCCCTACATTGAAGTAACTACGAAGACCCTGTGGAGCAGCGTTGATGCGGTTGCAAACGACTTGAAGTTCTCGGCTGGGACGTGCGGTAAGGGTAACCCAATGCAGGGCGTACCGGTCTGGTTTGGTGGGGCTACGTTTAGGGCTAGGAACCTCCTGGTGAAGCCCCCACCAGGCCCTGTTTAGTGAGGAACTCAGCCAGGCTTGTGAAGGCCCTAGCCCTATGTGAAATCCTACTCTTCTCAACAGGCCCCATTTCGGCAAAGGTCCTGTCGTAGCCTTCAGGTATGAATATTGGGTCGTAGCCGAAGCCTAAACTACCCCTAATCTCGCCGGCTATCATGCCTTTAACAACCCCCGTGAATAAGTATATCCTACCGCCCATGCATAGGCCCACCACAGACTTGAAGTACGCGGACCTGTTTGAGGCACCTTCCATAAGCTTCAAAACCCCCTCAAGGCCTATCGTCCTATATACGTAGCTTGAGTATGGGCCTGGGAAGCCCCTCAGGGCCTCTATGAATAACCCATCATCCTCAACCACAAGCCAATCCATGCAGGAGGCCCTCAATGCGTATTCGACAATCTCCTCAATGCTATCGCTCTGTATCTCAACCTTCCTCACGTCAACGGGCCTAATACCTATGTTGAAGCGGCTCAGTATTAGCGAGGCCTCGCGCACCTTATTCACATTGCCTGTCGCGAACAGTAGCTGAACCATGGTTGAGGCATATTCAACGCTATTTAAGGTTAAACATAGTTGAGTAGGGGTATGTGGATTGGTATGGGTAGTATGGTGGAGAGAGGCTTAAGCGCCCTGGGTATTGTAGCCATAGGCCCCCCTAAAAGTAGCCTGACCCCATCCCTCTCATCCATGACGACGACGTCCCTGCCCTCGGCGCCCCTAACAATGCTTACTGAACCACCCCTAACATATATTGTTGCGTAGTCCACGTTGCCGCCCAGTGATAGGCCTAGGGAGGCTTCGTAGTCCTTAAGCCCATGCTCCTCAGCCCTAACGCCCAAAAGCCCCTCGAAGGGTTTGAGGAAGCCGTATAGGCTGTTGATTCTAAATGACGCCTCAGGCATCGCGGTGTAGTATGAGGATGCCTTGAGGATCCTTGGGAGCCTGGGGTCCTGTGAATTAACGTGTATTAAAGCCCTCCTAAGCCCCTTAACCT
>CAYFHR010000124.1:0-3541 GCA_964343155.1 uncultured Thermoproteaceae archaeon
TACTTGAAGAGGTAGTCTTCAACCGGGGTTAGTTTAACCTCCTCAAGGGCCTTAATAACCCTCTCTTCCCTTTCACGGGCATCAACGCCCTGGACTATTAGGGGCTCCTCAACTATGAACTTTACGTTGTGGTATGGGTTAAGGCTTGAGAATGGGTCCTGGAAGACTGCCGAGACCCTACGCCTAAACCACTTCAAATCCTTCTCAGGGCTATTCGTTATATCTACACCGTCGAAAATCAACTCACCCCCTATTGGTTTAAGTAGCCTAAGCATAGTCCTACCCAGGGTGGTTTTGCCTGAACCACTTTCACCAACAATGGCCAGTGTCTCGCCCTTACCAATACTTAAGCTAACGTCGTCAACGGCCTTAACGTATATTGGCTTTGAGAATAGGCCCATCCTAACCGTATACCACATCCTCAGCCTATGGGCTACGACGAGGTGGCTCCCATTGATCCATGGCGTGTCTTCGAAAGACTTAGACACGCCAAGCATATTAATGGGGGTTAATAAGTTTAGTTTAATTAAGTCTCCTTATACTTATTTTAACGCGCTTATCCTCAATATCCCACTCGCCGCTTGCCAACGCCTCCTTAACATCGCCAACCTTCACAACACCCCTAACCTCACCCTCTATGAAGCTCCTATAGCCTTCAATGGCCCTTAATATTTCGGGATCCTTCGAATCGACGTAAACCTCAATCCTGTCCTCCAGGTTTAAACTAGCCTTACTCCTCATAACCTGGACCCTCCTCACAATCTCCCTGGCCAGGGCCTCGTAGTATAATTCAGGCTTAATGACCTTGTTGAGGCATATTGATACTAATGACCCGTCAGCCTTAACGTAGCCTTCACCGCACTTCAACTCTTCAACAATCCTAACCTCCTTAACATTGGATAGGAAGGCTAATTGATCTGTGAGCGCCTTAACTAGGTCTAGTACCGACTTGTCGTTAACCTTAACCTCCATGTCCATTAAAGGCCACCTCAGCTTAATGCCTAGGCTATTCCTCAACGATGAGGAGAGTGAATAGGCCTCAAAGATTGCTTCATAGGCCCTTTGAAGCCTCTCATCAATATAATCAGCCTTAACTTCGGGGAGCTCCTCAAGGTGTACGCTCTCTACACCATCCACTATGAACGCCTTATAGAGGTACTCCGATATGAAAGGCACAAACATCCCCCCGACAATTAGGGCTATCTTCAATGCGTGGTAGAGGGCTGTGTAGGCTAGGTCCTTATCGGCGCTAGCCCCCTCAACCCACACCCTACGCCTAATCAACCTAATGTACCTGTGGCTTATGTCCTCCACAACGAAGTTTATCCACTCCCTCGCGGCTTCATGTATCCTGAACTCGTCTAGGTGGCCTGTAACCCTCCTCAACATGTCGTAGGCCCTCGATATAATCCACCTGTCCTCAGGCCTACCACCCTTAACCACCTCGTCTAAGCTGTGCCTCCTTGGATCGTAGCCGTCGAGCTCCATGTACATTTTAGCGAACCTGACGCTATTCCAGAGTACGGTCAGTATTGTCCTGTAGCCCGACAATTCATCGGGGTCCACTGGCAGTGTTTCCCAGGGCGCCGCCTTCGAGGCTAGGTATAGCCTAGTTACGTCAGCCCCATATTTATCGAGTAGTTCGCGGGCCCATATTACGTTGCCGAGGTGCTTACTCATCTTACGGCCATACTTATCCACAACATGGCCTGTTATCAGTATTGACCTATACGGCGCCTTACCCATCCAGGCCACTGAGGTGGCTAGTAGGCTGTAGAACCAGCCCCTCGTCTGGTCAACGGCCTCAGTTATCCAGTCGTATGGGTATAGTTCCTGCCAAAGCTCCCTATTCCTCAACCCGTCGACGCCGGCTATCCAGGCGACGCCGCTGTCCATCCATACGTCGACCACGAAGGGCTCCCTAACCCATTCACTGCAGTCCTGAGTCCTTATCTTAACCATGTCTATCCAGGGCCTGTGCACAAGCTTCTCATCGGGGACGTTGGGTAGCTCCACTGCAAGCCTCTTAAGCTCCTCAAGCGAGCCTACTACAAGTATTTTCGATGGATCATCCCTACACCTCCACACGGGCAGTGGCGTACCCCAAATCCTGCTCCTAGAAATTACCCAATCCCTAATATTAGCCACCCAGTCCTCGAACCTATTCCTGAGGCTTTGGGGGACTATCCTAACCTTCTTAAGTTCGTTAACCATGTCGCCCCTGAGGAGGGAGATCCTGATGAACCACTGCTTATCAGCCCTATATATCAGCGGCGTCCCACACCTCCAGCAGTGGGGGTATCTGTGGACTATCTTACCTTCATAAACCAGGAGGTTCTTGGACTTAAGCATTTCAATAACCCTCCTGGAGGCATCCATCCAGTACAACCCCTTAAAGGCCCCTCCATTGTCGTTGAACACCCCATTTATCTCGACGCTGTTCGTTACCGGTAGGCCCCTCTTCCTGGCGGCCTCAAAGTCCTCTGGGCCGTGGGCTGGGGCTATGTGGACTAGGCCGCTGCCCTCCTCGAGCGTTACGAAGGGTTCGGCTATTACGTAGTGTGCATTTTTATGCTCCTTATGTACAGGGACCTCCTCAAGGAATATGTGCCTATACCTAACCCCCTCAAGCTCACTACCCTTAACAACCTTAACGAATTCGTAATCCTTCAGGCCAGCCAGCTTCAGTACGGCCTCGGCAAGCCTCTCGGCAAGCCACCACCTTTCGCCATTGGGCAGCTTAACGAGTACGTAGTCTGCATCGGGCTTAACGGCAATGGCCTCATTATCTATGAGGGTCCAGGGCGTGGTAGTCCAGATGACTAAATATGTGTTCTCCTCGCCCTCAACGGGGAATTTAACGAATATTGACGGGTCCTCCCTATCCTCATAACCCTGGTCGACCTCGGCATCGCTAAGCGCTGTTTCACACCTTGGGCAGAAGGGTAGGACCCTGTAATCCTCTACAAGTAGGCCCCTCTTATGCATCTCCTTTATGAAGGACCAGACGTGCTCAATGTAGTATGGCCTCCTGGTCTCGTAACCATTCTTCAAGTCTAGCCATAGGCCAAGCCTAACAGTCCCATCATTAATCCAATACTTCAGGTAGTAGTCGACAAGCCTATTGCACTCCTCCGAGAACTTATCTGCGCCAATCTTGTCGAAGATATCCTTCTTAACCTTAACGCCAAGGTTCTTCTCAACCTCAATCTCTACAGGCAGCCCCTGCTCATCCCAGCCGGCCTTAGCCCATATTGAATAGCCCTTAAGCCTCATGTACCTGAGTATTACGTCTTTATACGTCCTACCCCTTAAATGGCCCACGTGTGGGTAACCGTTAGTTGTCGGTGGGCCTTCGAGGAATCTGAAGAGCCTGCCACTATGCCTCTCATGCCACTTCTCAATAATCTTAGCCTCACTCCAAAACCTCAACACCTGCTCCTCAACCTTAACCGGATCATACCTAGGACCTAGCGTGAAATCAATAGTAGATCCCTGGACTATAGGCCTTAGGCATTGATTTTTAAGCATTTTTCCACGG
>CAYFHR010000125.1:0-3541 GCA_964343155.1 uncultured Thermoproteaceae archaeon
GTGAATAAACCTTATTAATCCTCAACGTTGGGTTTGTTTATGTCCAGTAAGTCGAGGTTCATAGACTCTGTGGAGCCGCTGCTTAAGCTGATGCCCACTGTACCTAGGCCATCAAGGCCTGTTACACTTGGCGTAAGGCTCCTCTGGTCATTCCTGGCGGTTACAGTCTTCCTCCTAATGTCTGTAACACCCCTCTACGGCGTCGTCGTCTCTAGGACGAGCCCACTATTTAACCCATTGGTGGCTATAATATTTGCTTCGACCAACGGTACGCTGGCCCAATTGGGTATAGGCCCGATAATAATAGCGGGCATAATAATGGAGTTGGTGGTCTTCTCAGACCTAATGGACATTGACCTGAATGACCCTGAGGACCAGGCTAAATTCACGGCTTTGACCAAGCTTATAGCCGTGTTAATAGCAATGTTCGAGGGGGCCTTCATACTTGCAACAGGCCAGCTCGTCACACCATCCCCACTATACTCATTCATAGTGTGGCTCCAGATGCTCTTCGGCGCAGTAATGGTAATTATACTTGACGACCTCGTGTCCAAGGGGTGGGGGATTGGGAGTGGGATATCCTTATTCATACTGGTCAGCATCATTAGGTCTATATTCCAGGAAACATTCCTGCCCCTAAGCCCCTTCGGAAGCCAGATCCTGGGCTCGATACCAGCCCTAATAGCCGCCATATACAGCTACTTCACCAGCCATAGCGCCGCCATGCTTGAGTCAATATGGTACAGGTATAATCTACCCGGCCTAGTGGGGTTGTTGGCAACAATAGCGTTGGGCGCATTCATACTATACATAGAGTTGATGGAGGTTAGGATACCGTTAACCCTAGTCCAGTACGGTGGGTATAAGGTTTCATACCCCTTCAAACTCATGTACGTCTCAGTCCTACCAATAATATTCACGGCATATACAGTGGCCCTAATATACAATGGCCTATACTTCATCTGGTCAACATACAATCCACACAACGCCAACCCCTGGCTGAACGCAATAGCCTGCATAAGGACCGTGACCATAAGTGGAGTGGGCCCTGTTAACGAGCCCTGCGTAAACTCACTCATATACTACTTCACAGTGGTTCCCTACAACATCACGCCCCAGTATGTGGTCGTCCACGTGGTTATGTACGTTGTGCTGTCTGTACTGTTCGCATACCTTTGGGTTAATTTAGCCGGCATGAGTGCCGAGGACCAGGCCAGGACCATGGTGTCCAGCGGCCTATCCATACCTGGCTTTAGGGCGTCTGCGAGGTCCCTTGCAATGCACCTTAGGGGCTATATAAACTCCCTAACCTTCACAAGCGGGTTCCTGGCCGGTTTAATAGCGGCGTTGGGTGATGTGCTGGGCGTCTATGGTACAGGCATAGGGCTTATACTACTCATAGAGATAGCCATACAGTACTACATGCTTGCAATGCAGGAGCAGCTGTTTGAGGCCTACCCAGGTTTGAAGAGGATACTTGGCATAGAGTAAATATGGTTTAAAATATTATAATTATTGATGTTTTTAACAACTACCTCTTTATCTCAACCTTAGCGGGCTTAACCTCAATGATCTGGCCTGCCGCAATAGTCCTACCCATGTCCCTTAGGGAGAACCTCCCTAGGGCTGGGAAGTCTGAGAACTTCTCAACGACCACGGGCTTAAGTGGCTTAAGCCTAACAATCGCGACATCACCCCTCTTTATGAATTGAGGCTTCTGCTCAACAGTCTGGCCTGTGGCTGGGTCTAGCCTAGATATCAGCTCAACAATCTGTGCGGGTACTGTGGCTGTGTGTACATGCATTACTGGGGTATAGCCTACGCCAATGCTTGTCGGGTGCTCTAGGACAGCTATCCTGGCTACAATCTCCTCAGCCACCGTGGGCATTGAATCGAGCCTGCCTACAACATCACCCCTCCTTAGGTCCTGCTTCTCAACACCCCTAATGTTAACGCCCACGTTATCGCCGGCCTTAGCCTCCTGGAGCTTCATGTGGTGGGTCTCAATGCTCCTCACATCACCAACCTTAGCCGGCGGCAGTATTACGACCGTGTCGCCAACCTTAAGGACCCCGGTCTCAACCCTACCCGTCACGACCGTGCCTGCGCCCGTTATCGTGAATACGTCCTGTATAGGTAGCCTAAGAGGCTTGTCAACGGGCCTTGGCGGCGGTTCGATTAGGTCTAGTGCCTCAAGTAGAGTTGGCCCATTGTACCACGGTGTGTTGGGGCTCTTAGCCTTAATGTTGTCGCCCTTAATTGCGCTAACAGGTATGAAGGGTATTTTGCTTATATCGTATCTAAGTATCTTGAGGAGCTTAGTTAACTCAGCCCTAATCTGCTCATACCTCTTCTGGTCGTAGTTTACGACATCCATCTTGTTTATAGCAACTATCAGGTTCCTAATACCCAGCGTCCAGGCCAGGAATAGGTGCTCCCTGGTCTGCCCCTGGGGGCCGATGCCGGCTTCAAACTCGCCAGGCCTAGCTGAGACTACGAGCAGCGCTGCGTCAGCCTGGCTGGCGCCGACTATCATGTTTTTGACGAAGTCCCTGTGGCCAGGTAGGTCTATTATTGTGTAGAAGTATTTTGATGTCTCGAAGCCCACGTGCATTGCCTCAATCGTGACACCCCTCTCCCTCTCCTCCTTCAGCCTATCCATGATCCAGGCGTATTTGAAGTCCTCCTTACCTATCTTCTTAGCCTCAGCCTCAAGCTCCGCGAAGGCCTTCTCATCCACGTAGCCCGTCTCTAGAAGCAGCCTACCTGTTAATGTTGATTTGCCGTGGTCCACGTGGCCTATTACGGCTAGGTTAAGGTGAGGCTTCTTTAAGGCGCTCTCGGTAGGATTCTTTATTATGCTCATTAAACGGTTCATTAACTTGAACTTTAAAAATTTAACTGAAAGGCACTAGTGAACCTTCGTAAACCTGGCGTCTGAATCCAGGCACCTCCTTAAACCCTCACCACACCTAATCGCCGCATCTAAAACCTCAGCAACGCCTAAACCATCCTCCCGGTCCGTCACGTAATCGGCCTCACCCTTAACCACATCCAGTGCGTTGGCCACGGCAACCGCTATATCGGCCTCCCTAAACATTGATAGGTCGTTTTCAGCATCGCCAACCGCAACTATTATGTATCCTTTGAACATTCCCCTAAGAACCCTAACCACGAATCCCTTATCAACACCCCTAGGCATTACAGATACAAGCCCCCTATTATACTCCAGCTTAACGGGGTAGCGGTCCTCAAGCCCCAGTCCCCCCACGTCGTGGGCCTTCAGGAATATTGCCTCGTAACCCATCGTGAACCCTATGCCCAGCCTGGATAACTCATTGACTACAGACTCCTTAACGGGCCTCCACCAGCCTGGCGCATTATTCACAATTGATCCATCTGGCTTAACTAGTATTAGCCCGTTTTCAAGGGCTATGTATGCAATGCCCCTGAGTAATGATGCTAAGTCGCCTATATGCCTCATGGAGCCGCTCGTCGCCAGTACAAAAACACCGCCCAGCGACGTGAACTCCCTTACCTT
>CAYFHR010000126.1:0-3410 GCA_964343155.1 uncultured Thermoproteaceae archaeon
CTGCTTGATTAAGAGTGCGTAATTCAACCCATCTAGTAATGCCTGTACGCTAGCCATTATAATGTTTGTAGATACCCCCACTGTCCTCCACCTATTGGAACCGTCGGTAAACTCCATCAGCACCCTAACCACGCTCTCCGTGCTCTTAACCTCACCAGGTAGGACAACCCTATAGTCTGTTAACTTCACCTGGTTAAGCTCGGGGTATATTTTAGATGCAACATTCCTGACCGCAAGGTCTATTGCGTGGACTGGCCCAACACCCTCAGCGACGCTCAACGATCCATTAACCTTAACCACAGCTATGCTTAAGCCCCCCTCACTTATAACCTTCCAATACTCTAGCTTAAGTAAATCGGTGTACATTCCCATTTCCCTGAGGGCTATTAGGATTGCTGAAGCTGGGGCTAGGTCGAAGCTGTAGCCTTCGTTTTCACGGGCCTTAATTATTTCTAACGCCCTCCTTAAACCTGGGTCATCTTTATTGACGTTTACGCCTAAGCCCTTTAGGTAGAGTACTAGGTTTGATGAACCCGATAATTCAGAAACCACAAACCTCCTAACGTTGCCTACAAGTTCAGGGTCTATGTGCTCATACGCCCTCGTAACCTTTGATACCCCGTCAACATGTAGGCCGGCCTTATGTGAGAAGGCGTATTCACCCACGTAGGGTTGGTATGGGTTGGGCTGAAGCCCGGCAGCCTCGTAAACAGCCATGGAGACTTCCTTAAGCCTCCTAAGGCTCTCAACACCCTTAAGTGCCTTGAAGCCCAGTTTAAGGACTAGGTTCGGTATTACCTGTATTAGGTCTGCATTACCAGTCCTCTCGCCAATACCATTTATAGTGCCTTGAACATGCCTAGCCCCCGCCAAAACCCCCATTACCGTGTTGGCGACTGCGCACCCTGAGTCATTATGCATGTGTACGCCAACCCTAACCCTAACCTCTTTAACAACCCTTGAAGTTACCTCATAGATGTCCATTGGGAGCATTGCGCCGTTCGTATCAGCCAAAACCACCACATCGGCGCCAGCCTCCTCTGCGGTTTTAACGACCTTAAGTGCGTATTCTGCATCCTCCCTGAAGCCCTGGTAGAAATGCTCAGCGTCAAATATGACCTTTAATCCGTGGTCCTTCAAATACCTCACACTCTCATAAACCATATCTAGGTTCTCCTCAGGGCTAACCCTAAGGACCTCCTTAACATGCAGTATCCAGGACTTGCCAACAATAACCCCCACATCAACCCCAGTATCTATTATCGCCGTTAGATTCCTATCCTCACCAGCCCTAACACCCTTCCTCCTAGTCATTCCGAAGGCTGCTAATTTTGCGTGGCTTAGGGTGTAGTTCCTCATGGCCCTGAAGAACTCCGAGTCCTTGGGATTGGATGCAGGCCACCCACCCTCAATATAGTCGACGCCTAGTTCATCAAGCATTAGGGCAATCCTAACCTTGTCGTTTAGCGTAAAGGAGATGCCTGTGGCCTGGGCGCCGTCTCTCAACGTGGTATCTAGTACTTCAACGGTTGATTTCTAAACCACCGGCCATATATAGGCAATTCATCGGGGTATATAAGCATTACCTCGGGTTATTAAGATTACGTTGCACATCATTTAACCTTAAGGGTAATGTTTATAAACTATTTACCCATAGTGGGCTGGGGATTACTATTGAAGCGCAGGTCAGGAATAACCGGGAGGAGTTGCTGAAAATCCTTAGAAGGGAGTATTTAGACTTCATAGATGTTGAAGGGGCTGTGCCTAAGGATTGGCCAAAGCCCCCCAGGATGATTATAGATGGCATATATGTTGAACCTGACGCAAACCATGAACTATACATAACGGACACGACCTTTAGGGATGGGCAGCAGGCATTCTACGCATATAAGGTTGAGGACTCTGTAAGGTTGTTTAAACTACTTGCAGAGCTAGACAATGGTAGCGGTAGGATTCCCGTAAGCGAATTCTTCCCATACACGGCTAGGGATAGGTCCATTATAAGGGCGCTGAAGGAGCTTAACCTAAGGTACCCTAGGGTGATTGGGTGGGGTAGGGCAAGGATTGATGATGTTAGGCTGGTTAAGGAGCTTAAACTCGACGAAATGGTCATGTTAATGTCGATATCAGACATACACATTAAATACAAGTTCAATGTGGATAGGGCTAGGGCCAGGGACAAGTATCTTGAGGCTGCAGAATACGCAATGAGGGAGGGTATTAACCTGAGGTGCAGCCTAGAGGACATTACCAGGGCCGATGTATTAGGCTTCGCAGTACCCCTGGTCAACGACCTAGTTAAGCTGAGTGAGAGGTATGGGGTTAGGCTTGTTGTAAAGCTCCCCGACACCACCGGGGTCGGTGTACCTTACCCATTCGCCTCACTGCCCTACAGCATACCTAAGTTAATGTGGGTGTTTAGGAATATTGTAAACCTACCCCCCGAGGCCCTTGAATTCCACGGACATGGAGACTACCACATGGCGGTGGCTAATGCCGTGTCGGCATGGCTATATGGGGCGTCTTACAATAACGGCACAATGCTGGGTATTGGAGAGAGGGCTGGAAATGTACCCATAGAGGCGTTTGTTGTTTGGTACGCCAGGATTAAGGGCGATTTCGGCGGTATGGAGCCTAGGGTGATTAGCAGGATTGTGGAAGCCTACAGGGAGCTTGGATACAACATACCCAGGTACCAGCCTATTGTTGGCGAGAACGCATTCTCAACATCAGTGGGCATACATATACATGCCCAGCTTAGGAATAGGGCAACATACATGTCGATGAGCCCTGAAATACTCGGATTCAGGGAGAGGATTCATGTAGGCCCATATTCAGGCAGATCAGGCATAGCCTACTGGCTCAGGAGCATGGGCGTAATCTCCAACGATGGCGACGAACTGGTGGATAGGGTTTACAGGGAGGTCGTCAAGATGTATGATGAGGGGGTTAGGAGGGAGCCTATAGATGAGGAGGAGTTTAGGAGGCTCATCAGGGAGGTTCAGGCTAAGGGTGGTTAAAGCTTAAAACATAGGGGCCCCTGAACCCACGTGGCCGAGCTCATTATTGAAGGGCCTGTAATTAAGGTTGGGGACAACATAGATACGGACGTTATAATACCTGCAAAATACCTAGTGTACACGGACCCTGAAATATTGGGTAAGCACGCCATGGAGCCCCTCGACCCAAACTTCTACCAGAGGGCTAAAAACGGCGTAATACTCGTTGCTGGGAGGGCCTTCGGAATGGGCTCCAGTAGGGAGCAGGCCGCAATAGCCCTCAAGGCTGCGGGCGTTAAGGCAATATTGGCCGAGTCCTTCGCCAGGATATTCTACAGGAACGCCATAAATAACGGCCTCCCAGCCCTCGTTGTGCCGGGCGTAAGTAGGGAGGTTAATGAGGGCGACTAC
>CAYFHR010000127.1:0-3298 GCA_964343155.1 uncultured Thermoproteaceae archaeon
GGTTCCTCAACCCTGCAGATGTCCATGACCCTTGGGCACCTCGGCCAAAATTGGCAACCCCTAATCTCCTCAAGTGGGCTTGGGGGCTCACCTGGTATTGGCTTAATCCTGTCGATAGACTCGGATAGCGATGGCGTTGCTTCAATAAGGGCCTTTGTATACGGGTGCAGTGGGTTGGCTAAAACATCCCTCATAGGCCCACTCTCAACAACAATGCCATTATACATGACTGCCACCTTACTTGATACAAGGGGTACTATTGAAATGTCGTGGGTTATGAATATGACCGTGGTCTTCAAATCCCTGTTAATGGACTTGACGAGCTTAAGTATCTCAAGCTGGGTCACAACGTCTAGGGCTGATGTCGGCTCATCCATTATGACTATCTTGGGGTTGAGGAACATTGCGAGGGCTATCAAAACCCTCTGCTTCATGCCACCAGACAGCTGGTGTGGATACAGGTTCAGGACCCTTACAGGGTTGAGCTTGACGAATTCAAGCATTTCAAAGGCCCTCCTCAAGGCCTCATGCTCGTCAACGCCATGGTACCTGGCCGTGTCTATGAAATGGTCCCTAACCCTCATTGTTGGGTTGAGGGAGTTTTGGCTTGCCTGGGGGACTATTGAGATGAAGCTCCACCTAAACCTCCTATTGAACTCATCCTCACTTAGCCTCAACACATCGACGCCATTGATGAGTACGCTCCCCTTAACCACAGTCGGCGGCTTAAGCATCCTCAATATGGCTAGGGCCAGCGTGGATTTTCCTGAACCAGACTCACCAACTATTGCCAGTGAATCGCCCTCCTCAACATCCAGGTTAACGCCCCTCAGGGCCTTAATGCTGATCCCCATGTCAGGTATCCTGTACTCCACGTGGAGGTCCCTTACGCTTAGTAGGGGCAAGCCAAACCCCGTTCAATCAACCCTCCTTATAGCTTATAACTTTTAGCGTACGTTACTACATTTAACGTCGCATCCCAGGGACCTTAAGACGCCCTCAATGTAGCCTAGGCCTGCCTTATACATTTCGAGGCCCAGTTCAGTCAGCCTGTAGTACTTCCTGTCGCCGTCCTGATACGCCTCTATCAAACCGTCCCTAGCCATCTTGTATAGGACCACGTAGACTGTGACTGTTGAGACGGGTATCTTATACTCCTCCCTAATCGCCTTAACGACCTCATACCCAGTCAACGGCCCCTTCATGAGCTTGGCGGCTACGTATATCCACAGGTTCTCCTTAGTCAACTTACTCACTAGCCTCCTCAAAGCCTTACTCACGGGTTAGGCGCCCTCATGGGCTTTTAAGGCTGAGGCCTTAGTGGATAAAGGCTTTAAGCGCAGTCCTAGGCATTCCACATGCTTGGCAGGGTTAAGGGGGCTATTGAGGGCTTCGTTAAGTCTGCTGGGCGGTACCTGCCAAGGAACCCCAACATATTGACTCTGCTGGGCCTGGCATCATCAATATTGGCGCCCCCATCGGCGCTAATGGGCCTTAACCAAGCCGTCCCAATCCTCATAGCGCTGGCAGGCCTATTCGACATGCTCGACGGCCTAGCAGCCAGATACCACGGTACGGCAACCAGGGCTGGGGCCTTCATAGACTCCTCCCTCGATAGGTTCAGCGACGCACTGCTCATAGCTTCAATAGCCCTAATGGGGGGCGTCGACGTAGTTAAGCTGGCCGAGGCCTACGCATCGTTGGCGGGGGCCCTTTTAACAAGCTACGCCAGGGCTAGGGCTGAGTCCCTTGGATTCAGCATGGCTGGCCTAGGCCTATTTGAGAGGCCTGAGAGGCTACTCTACATGCTCGCCCTATCGATAATATATGTGGCTGTTGGGAACGGTGAAGTATTGGTAATTGGCCTAGGGGTCTTCTCCGCATTAACCCTGGCCACCGCGGTTCAAAGGACTATCGAGGGATATAGGGCGTTGGCCACTCATCACTAGTCAGCGCTCCAGCCCCCTATCATAGGCTGGGCCTCTTGTTAAGCACCGCCTAGGGTATTAATGCGTACCTAGCACCGCCTATAGCTGTTTAAAGATGCACCCAGCATGATTAGCGAGGCGCCCAGGGCAAGTCCAGATAAAGCCCCCTCGGTGGCCAGTGAGTAGGCTGTTGAGGCTACTGAGGCTAAGGCAAGGGCATATGTTAGGTTGGGCATGCATAGGGCCTTGAAGCCAGGGGCCCTGGGCCTAAACCTGCGGATTAGCCTAACCACAATATATGAGGCTGGGGGCACTATTGCTGTGGCCAATGCGAATTGGAGGGGGCCAATAGCCTCACCTGGGCTTAAGGCACCCCAGGCGCTGTAGAGTATGAGCCAGGTTAGGCCCGTTAGAAATAGGGTATCGGCAGCATCGTAGCTCCTGATGAGGGGCATTGAGAGGAGGACTGCTAAAGGCACAATGGTCGATATTGCAACGTCGGCAGTTAAGCCGAGGGGGGCGTCCATGAGCTTATACATGTATAGCAGGAACCAGGGAGGGTAGGGCGGTATGCCGGCGGCCTGGGGGCTTGTGGGCGGTGGGCCCGGTAGTGGTGAGGCTAATATGGGCAGTTTAACGTAGTGGCCCAGGATTATCAATGCCGATGGGGCGGCCAGGGCAACACCCCACGTGGCCAACGTTACTGAGGCCAGGGCCATTAGCCTTTGAGGCCACCCACAGTCCCTAAACCTAGGAGGCACGTTAACCTCGGTCAAATAGTGGTGTATTGTAAGTAGCATTAATAGGATTATGCTTAGCGCAATGTGCCAGCCCAGGAGCCTGATAAACATGCCTGGGCCCGATAACTGGCCATAGAACACTGGTGTGAGCCAGTTAAGGCCTAGGGATCCTAAGACGCCAACACCAACGTTGACGGCGTCTACGGCTAATACATCGCCGGTAAGCACATATCCGAAGTATGCCGTCAAAATGGTTAATGCGAATAGCAGTACGCCTAAAACCCACTGGGCACCATTCCTCCTATACATCCTCCTCAGGAATTCGAGGGCCCCGTGGGCATAGGCCAGTAGTATCAGTAGATATGCGCCGTATAGGTGTGTGGCCAGTAAAACTTCGCCAAGCCGGCTACCTGAAATTAAACCAACAGTAGAGGAGTAGGGGTTGCTGGGGTCGTAGTACATTAACAGCATTAGGCCCGTCAAACCCTCCCACAGGAATGCGGCCAGGGCCGCGAAGCCAAGCCAAAACCTGTAAACCCCAAATATGGGCAAGTCCACCAGGTACCTAGGGCCAGCACAGCTGCCAGCCATGGAGCTCGATAAGGCTTAAACACACGGCTAATAAGCATA
>CAYFHR010000128.1:0-3296 GCA_964343155.1 uncultured Thermoproteaceae archaeon
CTAGGGGAGTAAGACCCTGTTTACAATCATACTTATAAAGAATGGGGGGTTGAATCAGCATGCCCAGGAACGTGCAGTTCAACTTCAGGGACTGGTGCGTATTCATATCGGGTTCAACGGAGGGTATAGGCCTGGCAATAGCTGAGGAGTTTGGTAAATCGGGGGCTAGGGTTTTCATAAATGGCGTCAGGGCTAATGTGGCTGAGGAGGCTGTCAAATACCTTAAGGGGAGGGGTGTTGAACCAATACTCCTCCTCGGCGACGTATCCGACCTATCTAATGTGGCCAGGTTTAGGGATGAGGTTGGTAGGATCTGTGGGAAGCTTGACGTATTGGTTAACAATGCCTCAGTGGAGGTTGATAAGCCCTTCGAAGAGTACGATTACGAGACCTGGAGGAGGCTCATAGAAGTTAACCTTAACGCATACTTCACGTTAGCTAAGGAGTTCCTACCCCTCCTACTCAGGGGTGAGGGTAAGGTCATCATAAACATATCCTCGGTCCAGGGCTTCGAGTGTGAACCAACCACAGGGGCCTACAGTGTTACTAAGGCCGCAGAGGCAGCCTTAACGAGGGTTATGGCACTCGACCTCGCAAAATACGGCATTAGGGTTGTTACAGTGGCCCCAGGGGCTATAGACACCCCGTTGAATAGGGTTAAGTCAAGCGGCCTGGATCCAGGGGGCAGTTGGGAACATGCATACAGCGTCATTTCTGAGGCAATACCCCTAGGTAGGTTTGGTAGGCCTGAGGAGGTTGCGTGGCTTGTACTATTCCTCGCATCAGACGCCGCAAGCTACATAACGGGAACAACAGTGTTTGTAGACGGTGGCTTAACGGCAATATCGCCGACTGGCGTTAAGATTAAGGACCTTCTACGGGGTAAGTAGGCTCTGTCTGTTTAACTTATAAAACCATGCATGGGGTATGTTTCGTGGACCCGTATAGCAGGTTGATAAACCTTCTAATGAGAATCAATGCACTGCCCAGGCAGGAGGTTGTTAGGAAGGTTCTGGAAGTCGCCCAAGGCCCAATGCTGGGAAGCCTCCTCTACATAGTGTATTCCCTAAATTCAAGTGAACGCATCGACGCTTGGTTTAGGGGATTTAAAATATCTGTAGATTCAGGATACTCAACTTCAGGCAGCGCCGGTGAATTCAGCAGGACCCTACTAAGGAGCCTAATAGTGGGTAACTATAGGTATATTGTAATGTTATTTAGGCAAGAGATCCACGGCAATAATGTTGCCTACAGGAAGATTCCAACTAGGCCATTCTACAACATTACCATGAATCCAGCAATATCATTCGTAGCTTCCTCAATACTCACAATACTAATATTCCTAACCCTCACCAGGTTTAGCCTATGGTTAACCTTCGCCGCGGCTGCACTACAGGTATCTATCGTCAATGTGGCCTATTCGGTAATTTCACTCAGGAGGATGACTAAGGTTAGGATTAATGGGTCTAAGATACTTAAAATCATTGCCCGGTTGCCTAGGGAGGATGAGGAAACTGCATCAAGGATCATTGCGTATGCATCGACGATAAGTCTAATTAGCCAGGGGGAAATTGCAGACATTATATCTAAGTTGAGGGGTATTGCTAAGGTATCCGACGTATACTTAGAACTCATCAACATACCCGACTTTAAGGGGGTTGACATATACATTGTCCCATCACCGGACTGCAACGCTACATCCGTCAAATTGGTTAAGGGTATTATACTTGTGGCAACGAGGCTTGTGGCATGCCTTAACCAGGACGAACTTGACGCGGTTTTAAACCACGAATTGGCTCATTTAAAGAGGCTAGACACCTTAAGGTCGCTACTATACTCCCTAGCGTATTCGCTGGCCTCGCTTGTAGTCCTGGTAATGTTCATAGCTAGGATGGGTAATATTGAGGCTTGGCTCATATATGCAGCCATGGTTGTTGCCGCCCTCCTAATTTCACTGGCATTGAGTAGGTATAGTGAGGTTAAGGCAGACCAATACGCAGCCATGCGCACCAGCGTCAAGGCCCTTGCATTGGCGTTAACTAAGGCGACTTATCCAAACATTTACGAGAACCCGCTTGTTGAGGCCTTTAGGGGGCATCCATCAACGTTGAGGAGGATTAATAACATTAGTAGATTAAACTTATTGAAGACCCCTCAGGAACCCTAACGTATACTGAACCCCCTTCAAAGAACCACATTGGTGGACCTGGCTCATACTTGAAGGAACCCTCCTGGACCTGTACCCCATTCACCAAGACACCCTTAGGCCTGTCCACACCGTAAACCTTAACCACAATTACCCTAGGCGTATATTGTGTTGGGTTAATCCAATGACCTACATCTATGTTGAGCCCCCTGACCGTAACCCTCAGTGTTGATGGTACTGGGTCTATTGACTCACCATCATCGTCATATATTGTGAATTCGCCATTGCCAGGGGTCACCAATAGCTCTAAGGCATTGCCACTAGCCATGGGTACTACTGAACCATCCCTCAGGAATATTGGCGGCTGCCCCCAGGGGGCCTTAACTGTATGGTGGCCTTGCCCATATTTAACCCCACTCCAAAGGTGCGTCCAGGAGCCTTTAGGTAGGTAAACCACCCTTGAGTCCACACCCTTATCTAAGACTGGGGCTACTAATATGAAGGGGCCTACCATGTATTCGTCATCTACATGCACAGCCTCTTCATCGTCCTGGAAGTCGTAGAATAGGGGCCTTACGATAGGTTCACCGTTAATATGGCTTAACCACATTAATGTATATAAGTATGGCCTAAGCCTCTCCCTTAGATTGACTACGCTCTTAATAGCCTCAAGGACAGTGGGGCCAAACCTCCAGGGTTCTTGATCAGGGGAATCTTTAGATGAGTGGTTTCTGAACAGTGGAAATAGTGCATATGCCTCATACCACCTCACTATTAACTCTTTATCAAGCAGATAGAGCCTACTACCCCCACCCTCGGGGACATTCTTAGCGAAGCCTCCTACGTCAGCCCCTATGAATGCTACCCCCGATATGCTTAGGCTGAGTAATATGCTTAATTGAAGTTTAAGGTGATCCCAATTGCTTGTGTTATCACCAGTCCAAATAGCCGCATACCTCTGGATCCCCGCATAGCCAGCCCTGGACAGTATGAAGGGCCTCCTGCCAACCCTCCTAAGCCCCTCATACGTAGCCATTGCCTCATATAGCGCGTAGGCGTTGTGTACCAGGTTGTGGGGGACCTTGAATCCATCATCAAGCATGTGTTGTATCGACTCGCTTTCAACAGTATGGTTCCTGTAGTCGAAGGC
>CAYFHR010000129.1:0-3109 GCA_964343155.1 uncultured Thermoproteaceae archaeon
GATCTTCCTAATAACCCTACCAGACTTAGTCAACCTGTATATTGCCCCAAATAACTGGGCTGACGTCAACCCATTTAGCTTAGCCCAAGACTCCAAATCCCTCCTCGAAACCTCACCCCTAGACTTTATGAAGTTGTATACTAATTCATCAACACCGCTGCTTGGCTTTTGTTGAGGGGCTGTTTGGGCCTTTGGGGCTTGCTTAACCTCACTCGGCTTAGGCTGGGACACGAAGTTCAGTATAGATGCCGACTTATCCTCAGCCTCCCTCCTCTCCCTACGTTTGGGCACTGCTTCAACTTAGGCTCATAGTTATAAACCTAACCTTCATGTGCCGTTGATGAGTGTTGATAAGGTTGTTGAAAATGGAGCACTCTACATAGTTGTGAAGCCTCCCCCAGGGGTATCGCTGACTAGGCTTCAAAGCTACCTAAAGGCCGTATACGGCATTGAGGCTAACATAGCCGGCGACTCCGTTGCAATACCGGTGACCGTGAATGTTGAGGAGCTTGGCGACAAGGCCAATGAATTGGCCGAGGAGGTTATAAACATGGTTAAGTCCATAGACTGGAGCAAGGTTACGTCATATGCGCCTAAAGCTAAGGCCACCAAGAGGAGGAAGAGGAGGTCCAGGAAGAGGTCCAGGTCCTCGAAATCGAAGAAGAGTAGTAAGGGAGGGAAATAGGTACATGCTACATTTTAACAAGCACTTAGTATTTATGGATATTATCCGCTATTGTTCATGCTTAGTTTAATCGCCTTGGAAACCTCCTCCGCAATAACCCTACCCTTCCTGCCCGTGGCCTCAACCATGTCCATTACAAGGCCCCTGAAGCCCCTTGATTCAGCAACCCTAATACCCTCAATGGTGACTCCGCCCGGCGTCGTCACCTCCTCAATGACCTCCCATGGCCTTTTAAGGTTCAGTATTTCGACGGCCGATTCTAGGGTTCCTAGGGCAAGTTGCCAGGCTACGTCGGTCGGTATCCCTAACATTACCCCAGCCTCCCATAGGGCCTCGGCAAACATTGATACGAATGCGGGGCCTGAGCCTGATATTGCGGTTACAGCATCCATATACCTCTCCTCAACCCTAATGCACCTGCCTACGGATCCAAATATCCTGCAGGCCAAGTCTAAATCCTCCTGGGTGGCCCTTGCACCCAATGCCACGGCCGTAATACCCCTCTCAACGGTAATGCCTATATTGGGCATGGCCCTAATGACCCTACATGGGGTTAATGACTCGAGAATCTCCGTAGTGACCCCCGCGACTACAGATATTAGTAGTTGCCTACTGCTTAAGCCGGGCAGCGCGGATTTGACCGCATCAACGACCTGGTATGGTTTAACTGAAAGTATTACAACGTCGGCGTCTTTAACGGCCTCATAGTTGTCTAGCGTTACGTGGACCTCAGGGAGAATCCCCCTAACCCTATTGATGCTTTCAGGGCGTTTAACGCTACCAACAATGTTTGATGGCTCAACCCCAGATTTGATAAGTGCCCTAGCTATCGCGGCGCCTATCTTGCCTAAGCCAACTATTGCGAACCTTGTGGCAATAAAACCACCCCTCTAGGCCTTTTAGATGGGTATTAATAAGCATTACCCGCCTAAATATGCTAAATAGCTAGGGCTTCCAGCCCTTGAACGCCACATAGTCGCCCCTATCGTAGCCGTCTGTTGGGTATTCGACGGATTCGTTCGAATACTTTGGGTGCCTAGTGAGTGTTTGCGCCACCTTAACGATCACGAAGCCTGCATCCTCGAGGAGCTTCCTGACCTCGTCAACGGTATGCCACCTGGCCTGCCTCACGTATTCGATTGGGTATGGGTTGGGTGGCCTAACCCTCGCGATGTATGGGTCGTCCCAGGAGCCGAGCAGCTCAGCCAGCTTATAAAGTAGGCCGTATGAACCTTCAGCAACCACGTCAGCCACCACTATGTGGCCGCCGTGTTTGAGGACCCTGTAGGCCTCCTTAACAGCCTTCACGTCATCCTTAACGTAGTCTAATACGCCGTTTAGGATTACTGTGTCGAATGTCGAGTCTTCGAAGGGGAGCTCCTCTGCATAGCCTATCTTAACCCTAAGCCCCCTGGCCTTAGCGACCTCGGCCATGTCTGGGCTTGGCTCGACGCAATCCTCGATAACTATCCCATACCTCGTCCTTAAAATATATTCGAATAGCCCTGAGCCGCAGCCCACGCTGAGGGCCTTGCCTGGATTTGGCTCAAGCATATATTTCAGGAGTAGGACCTCTGACTCTAATACGAATTGGTTTGAGAGGAACCATGAGTCATACCTGCTCGCCTGAAACATAATAACCACATTATAGGTTACCGAACACTAATTTATAAAGTTTAAATTGGCGGGCTTAACACACCCTTTCAATGCTCCTCAAAACCCCCTTAGCCTTATCGATTGTGTTGAATATGTATGCTGAAGCCATGAGCATTGCCCCAGCAGCCACATAGCTTCCACCAAACCCGACAGCCTCGGCTAGGTAGCCTGACGCCAATGAGCCTGCGAAGTATGCTGTGCCTGAGATGACGCTATACAGCCCAATACCCCTACCCCACTCCCCATCCCTAATCCTCTCAAAGACCATTACGCTGGACGCCGTGTAGAATGTTGCGTAGGCTAGGCCGGCTGCGAGTGGGTAGAATACTAGGCCCGCCGCAATCATGGCTTCCTGCGTTGTTGAGAGGAGCCCAATAGCCATGTATGATGACCCCCTCAGGATTAGGGATAATGATGATGCCCTCGCATTCCCCCTAAGCCTACTTATTATGCTTGGCGCAGCCCTAAAGCCAATTATCTGAACCCCCATGCCGGCCGATATTATGGCCATAACCCACGACTTGGATAGGCCACCCTCCCTAAGCCCGTATGGGTATAGGGTATTGAAGATGCCTGACGATACGTAGAATATTATTAATGCGAGGTATAGTAGCGCTAAATCACCCAGCCCAACGCCCCTAATCCCCATGTTTAATGTGGTTGGCCTACTAACCCTCCTAGGCCTTGTAATGCCCGCTGGAGTAGCCTTAAGTGACCATAATGCCGAGGCTATGGGCAATACGCCCATGGCCATTAATATGGCTTTAA
>CAYFHR010000130.1:0-3029 GCA_964343155.1 uncultured Thermoproteaceae archaeon
GTTAACGGTATTTTACCGTTAAGGGCCAGTAATGTGGCGTTGGTGAGTTTAGCGTAGAGTTCTTCACCAAGCCTCCTATGCGCCTCCTTGGCGGCTGCCTTTAAGTAGCCTGAGGCTTCAACATATACCTTTGCTATTAGGCTGCAGTTTGACGACGTATAGGCCTTGTTCAACTCCACGGCCAATTCATCAGCCTCGTTGACGATTGTTGAGTTGCCTAGCCTGTAGCCCAGCTCCCTTAATGCAAGTACCTTAGCCTCAGCCAGCGTTAAGAGGCCTATGCATGTCTTGTTAAATGGGTGCGTGTAGTTCATTAACCTGGCCCATGCGTAAGCCTCAATGGCGAGGGCTTCTGTGGAGTATTTCAACGATGCAGTACAGTTACCTGCGTTCAGCGTCGCGTTCGCACTACTGATCAATTTAAATGACTGGCTTAAACTGGCGTTAACCACCATGAGGCCCCCCGTGTAGTTTGCCAGGGCGTAGACCCTGAAGTACATGTCCTCGGCTATGGTTAACTGAACCCTAGCCGCATTACATGTGGGGCCCATTGGGTAGGCCCCAGTCGTATGGTGGAGCGAGATAGCAACTATCCCTGAGGCAAGTATCAGCAGTACTAATGCCAGTAGCCTATTCATGGGCCTTAAGGGCTGGCCATGCTTTTAAGGATTCTTCACGTTCCGGCCTGTTCCACGGCAGTTTCAGAGCCTTATAGTGTCTTCAACATACCCATTCCTGGTTATTGAAAGTATGTCTATCCCATCGCCTGAAGTCGGGTCCCTGGCTATGGCCTCCTTTATGGCGTTTACAGCAAGCTCCCTGGCCTCCTTAACGCTCATCGTTGGCCTATACCCAGTCTCAATAATGCCTATTGCAATCCTAGCCCCGTTGCCTAGGGCTGCGTAGTCGTCCTCTATCAACGAGCCCCAGGCATCTAGGACAAATAGCCTAGGCCCCTCCTCATCAACGCCGCCAACCATGGTTTCTGCTATGTATGGTAGGAGCCTGTTTTGGTAAAGCAGTATGCTTAGAAGCTTTGCCACAGACCTAACAGATGCAGGCCTCTTAGTCTCAATCTCCAGGTAGCTTATATTTACCCTAAGCACCTTGAGCAATGCCTGTATATCCGCCAAAACGCCCGATGAGGCTAGGCCAACCCTGTCTGTTATTGGGAAGACCTTCTTACCGGACTTACTCATCAGGTAGAATCCGTACGAAACCCTCTTCTCGGATGCTAATACGACGCCGTCGCTGGCCTTTATACCGACCGTCGTCCCTGTCATTAATTGAATTTCCTCAGACATAAAGACCAATAACCCGACACGCAGCGCTTTTTAAACCTTAAGTGGCTGCCCTTTAGGGTTACTATTCATGGAGTATTTAACCCAGATTACGGCTCCCAGGGTGCCTACCGTAGATGAGGTTATTAGGGGCTTTTTAGCCGAGTACAAGTCGACTGAGGCTAAGTCGCCATCTAAGCTTCCAGGCCTGGAGAGGTTGAAGAGGCTTGAGGTTGCTAGGGTTAGGAGGTCTTCAAGGTGGTTGATGGGCCTGGTGAGGGATGTTACGAGGGGTATGCCCTTCCTAAACGACCTACACCCATTCTACAGGGAATTGGTTAGCCTCCTCATAGACGTCAACCAGTATAGGCATTCGCTAGGTAAGGTTGCAGGGGTTGAGAGGGCTGTGGCTAGCATAGCCAGGGAGGCCATATCCATGATTAAGGCTTCGCAGGATAGGGCTTCTGTGGTTAGGGCGAGGAGGATGTATATTGCCAGGATTCTAGACGTCTTAAACGACGTAGCCCCCGAATTATCCGTGATTAGGGATGCTTCGTTTAAGCTCAGGAAGATACCCAGTATAAATCCGAATAAGCCCACGATAGTTATTGCGGGGATGCCTAACACCGGTAAGAGCAGTTTAACGGCCTGCATCTCGACGAAGAAGCCTGAGGTGGCGGAATACCCCTTCACAACGAAGCAGATCATCATAGGCCACGTCAAGGTGTATGGAACATATGCTGTGCAGGTCGTCGACACGCCGGGCCTCCTTGATAGGCCGCTGAGCGAGAGGAATAGGATTGAGCTTCAGGCAATATTAGCCTTAAGGTACCTGGCTGACTCAATAATATTTATGCTTGACCCAACACCCCACAGTGGATATAGCCTAGATAGCCAGTTGAGGCTCCTTAGGGAGGTTTTAGAGAACTTCAAGACGTACCTGGTGGTGGCTATAAATAAGATCGACATAGCCTCCAGTGACGAGGTTAACAGGGCTATTGAGGCCTTGAGGCAGTTGAACGTGCCCTACAGGCCTGTGTCGGCCCTGGAGTGTAGGGGCACTAGGGATATTGTTGACGAGCTCGTAAACGGGCCCTTAAGCAGTAAGCTCAGGGATTACTTGAAGGCAATCCATGAGGAGTCCATTAAGGCTGGAGCCTAGTATGCGCCAAGCCTTTTAAGTAGCCTAGCAATCCCCTCAACACCAATCCTCAGCCTCTCGGGGGATTCCCTGGTGAAGTTTATCCTAACGCTGTACGCTCCCCCATCGCCGAAGGCTGACCCAGGCACGACTGCAACATGCTCCTCCTCAAGTAGCCTGAGTGAGAAGGCTGAGTCATCCATGTTAATCTTCTTAAGGTAGCTTGAGAGGTTTGGGAATATGTATAGCCCAGCCTTGGGCTTAAACAGCTTAGCCTCAGGTAGGAGTTCTCTAAACGCCTCATATACGGCATCCCTCCTAACCCTGAAGGCCTCCACAAGGCCCCTAACGTAATCCTCCTTATACTTCCTTAAATATAGGAGGCCCAGGTACTGTGACGGCGTCGGTGGGTTAATGTTGACGTACTGCTTAACCCTGTTGAAGACTTTTAGGAATTCCTCATCGGCAACGACGTAGCCTAGCCTCCAGCCTGGTAATGCTGGATCCTTTGAGAAGGTGTTTAGGGCTACTACGTTTGATAGGCCGTATTTCACGGCATACACATGCTCCCCCTCGTAGTATATGTGCCTATACGCCTCATCGTATAT
>CAYFHR010000131.1:0-2999 GCA_964343155.1 uncultured Thermoproteaceae archaeon
GGCTATTATGAGTGGGCATGCTTCCAGGCCCAGCAGGCGGCTGAAAAGGCGGTAAAGGCCCTGCTTTATGGGCTTGGCGTGGGTGCATGGGGGCATAGTATAGTTGAACTCTTAGGCATACTTAAGGACAGGTACGATGTTGAGGAATTAATGCCATTAGCAAGGGAGTTGGATAGGCACTACATACCTACAAGGTACCCAAACTCCTTTGAAAGCGGATACCCTGCAATGTATTATGACTATGAGGCTGCGGAAAGGGCTATTAAGGCGGCTGAGGCCATTATAACGTGGGTGAGGGGGAGGTTAAGGGAGCTTGGCTTAACGACTTGAGGAAGTACATTAGCGACATATCATCAGTAATACCCTTAGAGGCCATTATACTATACGGCTCAGCTTCAAGGAATCTGAATGGAGCCTGGAGCGACATCGACATATTAGTGGTCAGCGACGCCTTCAAAGGTATGCCAATACCAGACAGGATCGGCCTCCTCCTCAGGTTCAAGAGGGGGCGTATTGAGGCATTGGGCTACACGTACGATGAATTAGCCAGGATGGTTAATGCCGTGAACCCACTGGCATTAAACGCATTAGTAGAGGGTAAGATTATTGTAGGTAGTGATAGGGTTAGGAGGCTAGCTGAGGAGGCTAAGAAGCAGTTCACGAGGAGGGGTAGAGCATGGTTTAGGGTAAATGCAGGTTGACTAAGCTTTAACAAGGGTACCTCGCTAGCGGTACCTTCTAAATACCTAGGAAAGTAGCCTAATAGTAAATAGAAATTAAGGGGTCACTGCCGGCCCGGTTTACATCACCAAGTCAGTGGGGACGGGATGAGATCATCCAGGATTAACATAATGGCGCCCCTTATTAACCTTCCCCAATGAATCTTAACGTAATTCATAGCGCTAATACTGGATATAAGTTTCAGTAAGCCTTAGGCATTGATTTACATTTGTTTTGTTAAAGTAGCGGTAGTTTAACGGCTCTACCCTCGGCGCTACTCCTGTATGCCGCCTCTATTATCTCCTGCGCCTTCACGGCATCATCAACAGTTATCGTTAATGAGCCACCCTTAGATACGGCGTCTATCAACTCGTCGAGGGCTGTCCTTTGCCCTCCCTGAAGCCTCGGCTTAACCCAACCCTCCTGGCCCCTAACATAGTACATTAGGCCTAGCTCTGTCCTGATTAAAGACCCCTTATCGCCGTAGGCCTCTAGAGGGGCCCAGGGTAGGCCCTCGGTTATTTGCGTCCAGCCCGCATCAAGTATCCCTAAAGTCCCCCTGCTGAACTTCACTAGGGCGACGCCTTGATCATCTATATTGTATGCCCCCGTGGAGTTTGTTATGAAGCCAACCACCTCGACCGCTTCATCGCCTAAGATGTATCTTAACAGGTCTGCCCCATGTATCCCTAGGTCTAAGAATCCTCCTCCCCCAGAGTACTGCACCTGGGTGAACCACTCACTCCAACCCTTAAACCACCTATCTACCGCCCCAGAGTGGGCGACCCTAACCCTAACCATGTTAATCTTACCAATGGCCCCGCTGGCGATAACCTCCCTAGCCTTAACGTTCTCGGGGTTGAACCTTGAGTTGAAGCCTGTTGTGAACAATATTCCATGCTTCTTGACAATATCCCTAATCTCAACTGCATCCCTCAGGTTAACGCCTATTGGCTTTTCACAAAATATGCTTACCCCATTTTCAGCAAGCAGCTGAACATACTGCCTATGTTTAGATGTTTCAGAGTCTACGACGGCTACATCTGGCTTAGCCTTAATCAGTTCGTCGATTGAGTTGAACAGCCTTAAATTATACCTATTGGCATAGTATCTGCCCCTCTCAGCATTGTCGTCGAAGGCCCCTACGACCTCTACATCACTTCTCCTTAAAAGCTGCTCCACATGGCCTGGGGCATGTACATGGGCGAAGCTTACTATGGCCACCTTAACAACCATCACTGGACACCCCTGGCGTATTGGTTTAATATGGGCTTAACTTCGTCGGGTATGTTTAACTTGACCTCGGCGCCGCCCTGCCTTGCCGATTCATATATTGCGTCGAGGATGTATTGTTCATAGACGTTTTCCCTGGGGTCTATTGGGGATGGCTTATTGTTAACCACGGCTTCTATGAACCTGCCTACCTTATCCCTCCACGGATCCCTATTAGGTAGGTGTACGGTTATTGTAGTCATGTGGCCCCACTCATCCCTATAGACTTCAAGTGGATTAAGCTTAATCCCTCCCCTGGTCCCTAGGTAGAATGGCCTGCCAAGCTCATTATTGTGCATTGCCCAAGCCTCCTTAAGGATTAATACACCCCCATTCCTCAACACTATCTTGGCGACGACGAAGTCCTCAACCTCAAACCTCTCAACATCCCAGGCGCCCCAACCACCCTCAACTATGGCATCCTTATTCCTGCCAATGGCCGTGAACACGTGGCCACTTACGCTGACCACCTCAGGGTAGCCGAGTATGTACATTGCGTTGTCTATGGCATAGCACCCGAGGTCAAGCAATACGCCTCCACCGGCCATTTCCCTAGTGTAGAAGGTTGGTGGTGTTGGAATGCCCCTACGCCTCCTGCCATCAGCCAGGGTTTCGCCGTAGTAGAATTCGCCAAGTAGCCCACTTGAGGCGATCCTCCTAGCCGCCAGGATCTGCGGCTCAAACCTATTCTGGAAGCCTACCTCAAGTACCTTCCCTGAGGACACAGCAGCCCTATACATTTCAAGGGCCTCGCTGGCTGTTGAAGCCATAGGCTTCTCAACAAGCACATTCACGCCATGTTTAAGCGCATATATTGTTGGCTCAGCATGATGCCTATGGGGCGTCGTTACGCTAACAGCATCCAGCTGAACCTTATCAATCATCTCCCTATAGTCCGTGAATACGTTTTCAGGGGGAATATTCCACCTCTTGGCGAATTCAACTGCACGCTCCTTAACTATATCGGCCACGGCAACTATTTCAACATTAGGAATCTCCCTATAGTA
>CAYFHR010000132.1:0-2922 GCA_964343155.1 uncultured Thermoproteaceae archaeon
AGGCCTAATGAAGGCTGTGGCCCAGATACTGGCTACAAGGCATGGCGATGAGGTAGCCTACTACACCGAATTGGCTATTGATCTACATGAATATCAATACAATGGGCCGGATCCATTAGGCTTATTAAGCAGGTATATTAATGATGAGGTGGCGCGCGTGGATGTTGAGAAATTGGTAAAGTACCTTAAGGAGAAGGTTAAGTTAAGTAACTAGGCGGCGCCGCATTGGGGTTTTGTAAACAGCCTAAGCCATCTAATCCATACTACATTTATGTTTAAGCCAATGTTTAGTGCACCGACTTCACAGGCACTTTAAGGCTTAACGGCCTCTTCATAGACCCTACGCATCATACCCCTTATTTTAGCTGGGTCATGATTCTGCCTAAGCCTCTCCAACTGGAGGCTTGCCTTAGCTTCATGGTTCTTCTCATCGAGGTACTTTAAGGTGTTTTCAACCAGGCAGTCTAGGTCATTTAGGGGGCAGGCCACGCCACCATTCGCCTTGACGAATTCCCCAAGCCCCTCAACGTCTGATGCTATGACTACAGCCCCATTGGCCATGGCGTCCATGGCCGCTAGGCCGTAGGCCTCATGCCTTGAGGGGGCTAGGGCCACCATTGATTTAGCCAATATCTGCAGGACCCTGGCCCTGGGTAGGTATGGGTGGTATTCGTCTATGAATCTAGGTACTCTGTGGGGCATTTTACCGACGTAAATCGCCTTGACCGCAGGGTCTACTGCCTTAACTACCGCCATTACCCTCAGGGCTATGTCGCCACCCTTCCTATAGTAGTCATACCCTATGAAGGCCACTGCCCTCTCCTTAACTGCACTAGCCTTAAAGACGCCCTCAACATAAGGTAGCGGCACTACCTTAACCTGATCCTCCCTGAAGCCATCCCTAAGGAACCCATCCCTAGCCCACCTACTCCAGGTAACTATGATTGAGTCCCTGTACAGTGCCTTAACGGGCCCCTTGGCCAAGGCCATGTTTAGGTATCCTGTGAAGAATTGGCTGGGCGACTGGTCTGCCTCCAGGATTAGCCTACCGGCTGTAGGCCTGATGTACCAGAAGAAGGCGTGGACCACGCCGTTTAGGGGCCTTGAAACGTCGTGGAGGACCTTTACGGCAAGCCTAATGCCGGACAATGCGTCTAGGCCCATTGACCTGGACTCGAGGATTGAGGAAACATCGCCGGCTACATTTATGTCGAAGTCCCCATATGGCAGTGAGAGTAGTCTAAGGAGTACGCCAACCCTCCTTACGTGGCCTTTAGAATCAATGGGAACTAATATGGTTACCTTAGCCACAGCATGGGATTTTTACAAGTTTTTTAAAGGACGCCCAGCCTGTAGAGCATGTATATGCCGACGGCCACTATGATTATGCCGTAGGCCATCCTCAACGTGTCCTTTGGGGCCTTAACAGCTATGCTAGTCCCAGCATACCCTCCCGCTATGCCGCCGAGGACGTAGAGTACGGCTATTAAGGCCAATACGTCGCCGTAGAACCAATACTCAGCACCACTGGCAACCCCGAAGGTGCCTACGCTTATCAGTGAGGTGCCCACAGCCCTGGTTATGCATAGGCCGGCCGAGAACATTAAGGCTGGCACTATTAAGAAGCCTCCACCGATGCCGAAGTAGCCGCTTACTAGGCCTACGAGGAAGCCTGCCCCAGCAACCTTACCTATGGTCAATGGGGTTAACCTGGGGCATTTACTGTAGGCTTCAAGAAGCCTACCAACCTCATCCCCCGTCCCGGCCCTTGAGGATTCGCGCCTAACAGCTATGTATATGCCTAAGGCTATCATAGCTAGGGCGAAGTAGAAGAGTAGCCTAGTGCCTGGCGTTATGTGGCCTAGGTAGGCGCCTATTAGGGCGCCTATGAGGCCGACTCCTGCGAAGATTCCACCAACCCTAGGGGCTACGTTATGCTTCCTCAAATGCATATATGAATTTATGTATGCGTTTAGGCCCACCGCAAGCGCAGTTGTTCCAATGGCTATGTGGGCTGCATTGGGTATGTTGTCAAGGCCCACGAAGTATAGGAATAGCGGCACAGCCAATATAGACCCCCCACCACCTATTAGGCCTAGTGAGAAGCCCACGAGGATTCCTGAAACCACCGACAATACATACTGCATGGCTGTTAGCCCAACCATAAGCTCCCGGGTCCATTAACCCTAAAATTAGCTTTCTCTGTCATATTTTTGACAAAAAGTTAAATTTATTTTACTCCTCTACGCCTCTTTTATAGTGACTAACCATGGTTAAGGTCCACCATGCGGTGGCCATAGTGGTTAACAGCAACCCACTATACTCACTCATGCTCTCAAGCGGCCTAGTTAACTTATCTGCATTAGCCAGGGAGATTAAACCTATAGTAACCTCGATGGTTGGTAAAGACGTCAACATATTAACCATAGTTAAATCGCTGGAAAGGCTTAGGAGGAAGAGGCAGGTATTATCCATACGCAGTATTGCCGAGTCGTTAGGGAGGTCTGAGGTCATTGTATATAACGGAATTGGCGAAGCTGAGGTAGAGGCATCTAAGCTTGTTGAATCGAACTCAGACTGCAGATACATGCTTGGCGAACACCTGCTGATAATGGGTAGTGGAGGCTTGTTAAGGATAATAGCGCCGCTGACCGTCCTCTCAAAAATACCTGGCGCCAGGCTTTGCAGTAAGGAGTATAGCCTTGTTAAAATCAGGTTCAGTGAAGCAGCGCCCGTGGGTATAGTGACCTTTATAGTCCAGTTAACTAAGGCGTATGGAATAAGCCTAAGGCACATACTTAGGTACGATAATGAAGTATACATAGTTGTTGAGAGGGCGTACTCAGCATCGGTATTGAAGCTAATTGAGGATGCTAGGAGGTTCAGCAGTAATGGGCAAATCCCAGGCAGTGAAGATAATGT
>CAYFHR010000133.1:0-2917 GCA_964343155.1 uncultured Thermoproteaceae archaeon
GGTATTGTGTCTATCTTCCATGCAGCCTCAGCCAGCCTGCGTATGAATTCGATGGGGTATTCGCCCAATTGGCCTAGTTTAGCCTTGTATTGGCGCAGGACCCTGTTGAAGGCGTATAGGCTAATCCTCTTAATAAGCATCTTAACCACGAAGTTCTCTATGTTTTCAACAATAATATTAACGGACCTTATACTCTCCTCAAAGGCCTTAATAAGGGCCTTCAATATGAACTCCCTCCTTAAGGGGTCTTCAATCATCTTATCGAGCACTGTGAAGTCCCTCTTCCTCAAAGCCCCCATTGGAATGAATGGCAGTGGGAATGTTATGACCCTAAGCTTCTTCAACCTGTCCAAGAGTTCGAGGCTCGCCGCAACGTCTGAGTCTGTTTCGCCAGGTAGGTTAACTATCATGGTGCCGACCACAACCCACCTGTTATCATTCAAAATGCCTATTGCCTGCTCGACAATGTCTGGGTATTGTTCAGGCCTATATGGCTTAGCCTTACCTAGCATTAGCCTGCTCAGCAGCCTTGGTGAACCTGTCTCAATACCCATCTCTATGAAGCTCCAGCTGCCGCCCTCATTCATCCTGTCCGCAATCCACTTCAATAGGCCTGGGGCAACCTCCTCAAGCCTAATTATGACCGCCGCCGTCGTGAAGTCCGTATGTATCCTATACTCCTCCCCATAGCCCTTAACTAGGCTATAGGCCTTCTCGACAAGGTACCTTAACTTGTCTGGGTTAGGGTCAATGCCCTTTGCACCGTATCTGAAGAATTCGTCGCTGTGGAGGGTCACTGATTTGAAGCCCCCAACCTCAATGTTGAGCCTCACCTCCTTCTCAATATGCCCTTCGAAGGGGAATGACTTAATCATCCCGCTCAATGTTGGCGTGCAGAATTGGCAACCCCTACCACAGCCCCTGGTGACCTCAACGATGCCGCCTATAGATGGTGTGACTATAGTCGGTATAGCCTCCATTGGGGCTGGCCTAGGCGCAGTAACTATGTGGGGCACCTCCTCGCCTTTAAGTATCCTCTCAAAGACCTGAGGCCCATACTCCTCAAACTCGCCCTCATAGACTACGTCAATTCCAAGTTTCCTCCATGCGCCAGTATCGACTAGCTGCCATGCCGCAGGCCCACCGACGATAACCTTTAAATGGTCCTTATGCCTCTTAATCGCTGGGTGTTCGACAACCTCAAGGAAGGACCTTGCTATATACGGCAGTCCTCTGTATGGTAGGTCTGCAAGCTTAAGTATCCAATATAGTATCCCTGATCCATAGCTTAGGCCTAGGGCATCCATCGTATATATGCCAACTATCCTAGTCCTGGGCCCAATAACCTTATCCAACTTATATGGGCTTGCTATAATTACATCACTCCTTGAGAAGCCATGCTTAAGCAGTGATGCCTCAACCTTAGCTAAACCATAGGGCGCCCTCCTAACCCTACCCTCCCTATCGCTCGAAACCCTGAAGAACCTGTGCGCAATCCACTTCCTGAAGTAGTTCTCAGGTATTGCACTTGCGAAACCTACAACAGATGCGCCGAAAGTATCGCTCGCTGTCGTTATCTCGCTTGTTAAGACTATTGGATATCCATCAGCAGGCACGCTTGGTTTAAAACGTGTAATTATTAAGCGTTCCCACATAAGCCATATACATTTTTCAAGGCTTAGAAAAGTTTATAAGTGAATGAAAGGTACGGGGGGTATGTCTGAAGAGGGTTGGGAACTGCCTGAAGGGTGGGAATATTCAGGTGGTGTGCCTGAGAGGATTCTTAAAATAAGGGTTAAATGCCCGTATTGCGGCCACGTCTTTGAGGTTGAGATGGCTGAGTCATGGTACACAATGGGCATATCCATAGCGTGCCCTAAGTGTGGTAGGGAGTTTTCAGTAAGCCAATACGGGGAGGTTGTGGGGGAGGTTAAGCCCAAGAAGGCGGCTACAAAGTAGGTATAGGAATGGTTATTTTTCAGGCGTTTAAAACGGTACAACAAACCTATATACAATTATCTCCTTTGCAGTGGGCGACTTCCTAACTATCTTAATTATATCCCCCGGCTTAGCCCCCAGGGCCCTGACCAATGGATCACTGCTGCTTATCCACGGCAGCTGCCATGGTGCGGCGTTGATTTGCTCAAGGATCTTTCTAGCCTCCTCCTTAGGCACTATTTCAGCCTTAGGCAACCTGTATTCGGCAACCCTCCTCAAAACCTCCTCAGACTTGCTGCGCCTCCTAGTGCCCTTGGGCATATTTACTCGACCTTAATCCTAGTCCCCTTACCTTCCCTGGACTTCTTAGGCAGCTCTATGGTTAATACGCCATTCTTATATGTAGCCTTAGCCCTGCTTGCATCAACCTCTGCGGGGAGCCTAAGCTCCTTCCTGTACGTCCTGTCGCCTCCATGGGCCTCAACTGTAAGTACCCTTCCATCTTCCGAAACCCTAATATCTATGTCATCCTTATCCACACCCGGCATATCCATGACAACCCTTACCTTATCCTCCTCATCAAAAACGTCTGTTAAAGGCTCGGTCTCCTCACTAACAAGGGGCCTACCCCATGGCTTAACATTGCCGAATTCCCTAATTTTAGGCTTCCCATCAGGTCCTATCGTTATTTCAAACCCATAGTAATAGCCCCTCCTCGACTTACCGCCCTTACCCTCGATCTCCCTTTCAAACGACATGAACTCCTTCTCAATCTCCCTCTCCATCTCCTCAATAAACCTCCTCCACTTCTTGAACCACTCGTCAAAATCCTCAAACCAGGACATGGTGTCTAGTGTTTCTTCAAGGTTTAAAAACCTATTTTCAAGAGGTGAGGTTTAATAACCTGGACCTGGGCTAGGCATGTGGATGTAGGTAGCCTACTTTCGGAGCGTTCAAGGTACATGACGGCTAGTGAAAT
>CAYFHR010000134.1:0-2810 GCA_964343155.1 uncultured Thermoproteaceae archaeon
ATGGCCCATAGATTATGGTAATGCATATATAGATGCTATAGGTTTAGCCCTGTGTTGGATCCAGGCTTCATAGTTAAGGTCATTGTGATAAGTGCGTCCGGCGCCCTAGCGCCGGGCCCATTAACAGCCTCGGCAGCCAGTATTGGGGCTCGTAGCGGCTGGAGGGGTGGGTTTAATGAGGCTATTGGCCACATGGCCGTTGAACTACCCTTAGTATTGGCCATAGCCTATGGGCTCCACTACGTCTTCCAAATACCCGCAGTTAACATAGGCTTCGGGATTGTAGGCGGCGCATTCCTAATATTCTTCTCCTACCTAACCCTCAGGGACGCCTTAAGGGGTGTTTTAGGCGCCAACGGCGGCTACCTATACGGCTCAGCCGTGGCGGCTGGGGCCTTCCTAACATTATTTAACCCATATTTCATAGCCTGGTGGATTGGTGTAGGCTCACCGCTCGTGATGTATGCGTTCCAGTCAATGTACCTTGAGGGGGTGGCGATAATGTATGCGTCGCACGTGTGGCTCGACTACGCCTGGCTAACCCTAGTAGCCTCCCTAGGCTCCCTAAGCAGGATTAGGCTAAGTTTATATAGGGTTATTTTAGCGGCGCTAGCCATTGCAATAGCCTACTTTGGGGTAAGCATGCTTGTAAGCTTCATACACAGGCTTACAATACTTTAAATTACCAGTATTGGGAGGTTCAAAATACCTAACCCCCTGGATTGCTTATGAACCTCCACCAATGCCGGCGGCTGAAATAACTATTCCATGTACAGGAAGCCTACCCATCTAGCGGGCAATATGCCTTAATCAACCTGGCCGCCCACCAACCGAGGCTGGGCATAACCCCCCTTCTGTCGGCATCCACCTGGGGCCCTACCTGGGCCTCGCCACACGGGGTTCATAGGCCCAGTGGTGGGCCTCACCCAGGGTTGGCTTTACCCAACCCCGGGTCCGTGCGGAGGGAGGGTTTCCTAAGGCCACCCGTCGCCGGGGTGGCCCTGCATCGCCGCCCAGCCTCGGTTAGTGGGCGCGGTTGATAGTGCGGTAAGGCGTTAATAAACCTACCTAATGCCCACCTATGGGTAGGGAGTATCCAAGCCACCCACTTGTTGGCGTCGGCGCAGTGGTTGTCGATGGCGGTAGGGTGCTCCTCGTTAAGAGGGCTACTGAGCCTGGTAAAGGTAAGTGGAGTATACCAGGGGGCCTTGTCGAGGTTGGTGAAGCCCCCGAGGAGGCCGTCGTTAGGGAACTTAAGGAGGAGGCGGGCATTGAGGGTGAGGTCATTGGGCTATTCGGCGTATATAACTATGTTGAGAGGGATTCCTCAGGCAGGGTCAGGTACCACTTCGTAATATTGGACTACTTAGTCAGGTACATTGGAGGCGTAGCCAAGGCGTCCAGCGATGCTGCGGAGTTGGGCTTCTACACTATTGATGAGGCGTTGAGGCTTGATTTAACGGAGACAAGTAGGGAGCTTTTAATGGCCCTTAAGGCCAGCGGCCCAAGGCCCTGCGGCGGCCTATTAAAGGCCTAATGATACAGGGCCTTTTAGGCCCATTAGGCTAAGTAACCTAAGGCACCCTTATTAGCATTGAGGCACCGCCCTAAACATGAATCTACCATTCATAGCGGCTTCAGCAATCATGCTTACAATACATGCATATGGGTCGTACCTTGGGTTTAGGCTAAGGACATTCAGCAGGGCCGTAGGCCCCTACATTGCTGCCTACGAATCTGCATACTATGTGTTTGCGGTTGCGCAGCTATGGCGGGTTCTAGGGGTTCTACTACCTTTAATCGCCCTAATGCTGATAATACATGTGGTAGGCGCATACCTGTATATTAGAGGCTACCTGGGCCAGTACGCTAATGGTGCCTTATTGAGGTATTACGCTGCCTTTGAACTGTTCGAATTCTCAATAATACTAGCCCTCACTATAAGTGCCTTACCTTAGGAGCCCACACTATTGCAGTACCTCGCCTGAGGCAACCTCAAGGGGTTCGCCCTTAGGCTCCCTGATGAATAATGCGGTGAATACTATGCCCACCAGGGCTACTGCCACCAGTGTAAGCAGTAGGTTAGACATTAACGCATATTTGACGGATTGAGGGATGTTGCTGGTTATGGGGAATAGGATAGGTATCAGCAATGTAGCCAACGCGGCCCCAAGCTTACCACTGCCTGAAGCTATCCCATGCCCAGTAGTCCTGTATTTTGTTGGGAAGACCTCCGTTGGCAGGATGAACGTCGTTACGTTGGGGCCTACGTTTGTGAACAATTGAGCCAGCCCGTAGAGGGCAAGTATTATTGACGGTATCGCTAAGCCGGCCTTAAGCATGAGGGCCGCCGCCAGGTAGGCTGAGGCAACTATGGAGAAGCCCATTATCTGCATCGCCTTCCTACCAATCCTATCGACGAGGACGGCAGCTATGTAGTAGCCTGGGACTAGGAATGCTAGAGCCACGTAGAGGTTGACGTAAATCCCCGCCAATGGGTTTTTGGCCAACCCTAAGGCTGAGGTTACGAAGGGCCCGAAGACGTTTATGCCGTAGAAGAATACGTCTAGGGCGAACCACGGTATTGCTGTCCCGAGTATTGCCGGCAGGTAATCTACCAGCCTAACGGGCTTAGGCCTAATGCTGTAGTCGATGTCGACACTGCGGCCTAGCACATCCTTAATCGCCGTTGCGGCGCCCCTGACATTATGCTTGACGAAGTATTCAAACCTGGGGGTTTCATGAACCCTACGCCTGAAGTATATTACGAGGGCTGGCGCAACTGCGCCAAGGCCAAGTATTATCCTCCA
>CAYFHR010000135.1:0-2747 GCA_964343155.1 uncultured Thermoproteaceae archaeon
ATCCTCCTACCCCCTGAGCATGATAATTCCCTATCAGGCCCATACCTAAGGGACCTGTAGACAACCCTACCCCCAAGCTCTGCCGTGACCCGCCTGGCAATGAGGGTTTTCCCAGAGCCATAAGGCCCCATCAGCAGGTATAGCCCTGGCTTAGAAAGCCTGAGGGCCTCCATGAGCCTCCTAAAGGCCGCCAATGCGCCCTGCCCAATTATGGGGTGCCTCCTAACCTCCTGGCATGTGAAGTCCTCTGAATAGGGCTTAAACACTGCGTTAACCAGGAACCAATAATATATGGGGGTATCGGTTAAGTATTATATAGAATGGCTTATTAACACCTGGGATTAGGGGGTTTGTATGGCTGAGGAGAATGTGGAGAATGAGGCTGTTGAGGAGGGTGGTGAGGGTATTGAGGTTTCTAAGCACCTGTACAGGTGCCTAAGCTGCGGCAGGACCTTCGGCATAAGCGACCTTGAAATACTCGGCAAATCAGGAATGGTCAGGTGCCCATACTGCGGATACAACATTGTTGTTAAGATTAGGCAGCCTAAAAGGATGACTAACTGGCAGGCGGTTTAGGTTTAAATATAGGCTGAGGCACTTATTGTAAAGCTTTTAAGAAGGACTAGGGGTGGTCAATAATGGCCCTCCAGCCCGCTGATGTTGAGGAGAAGATTACCCAGGCATTATACTACCTAGATAGGATAATCCACGACATGGGTATTCCAAGGAATATTAGGAGGGTTGCCAGTGAGGCTGCTAGGGTGCTTAGGAATACTCAAATGAGCCCGGGCCTGAGGGCCTCAACAGCAGTGGGCCTCCTGGACGAGGCCTTAAACGACCCTAACATGCCTGCCTTCAGTAGGGTACTTATACTGCAAATTATCGCTATACTGGAGCAGGTTAAGGACGTTGTATAATGCACAGAACCACTTATTAACCCTAATACCGCGCGGCCTCAGGATGGATAGGGCCTTCGCCGTGGCGAGGGAGGAGGAGGTTATTAGCGGTGAGGTAACCGACGTATACTTCCAAAGGACCGTCAGGGTGCTTAAGGAGGCTGGGCTGGATAAGGTTAGGGTTAGGGCAGAATTCCACGTAATGAACCTACCCAGGGGCTACGAATGGGCCGTCTATACGGGGTTGTCTGAGGTTGTTGAACTTGTGAGGAGGGCTGGCCTAAGGGTCAACATATATTCAATGCCTGAGGGCACGCTGTTTCAGGCTAAGGAACCTTTAATGGTTATTGAGGGCAACTACGCAGACTTCGCAGTCTACGAAACCCCAATCCTGGGCATAATTAGGCATTACTCATCAATCTCAAGTAAGGCGGCTAGGATTAAGGCGAAGATACTTGATAAGCAGTGCCTATTCTTCGGGGCCAGGGCGCTACACCCCATCATACAGCCCATGGCCGATAAGGCAGCCTACATGGGTGGCTGTGATGGGGTCGCAAACGTATTGGGCGCTAGGCTAATTGGGATAAATGCCTCAGGCACAATGCCCCACGCACTCATGATAGTATTCAAGGCTGTTGAGGGGGACCACACAAAGGCGTGGATCTGGTTCGATAAGGTTGTTGAACCCGACGTACCCAGGATAGTCCTGGCCGACACATTCCTCGATGAACGTGAGGAGGCCCTAATGGCGGCTAGGCTACTGGGCAGTAGGCTGGCGGGCGTTAGGCTTGATACGCCAAGCAGCAGGAGGGGTAGTATGAGGGCTATTGCTGAGGAGGTTAGGTGGACCCTTAACCTTGAAGGCTACAGGAATGTCAAAATAGTGGTCAGCGGCGGCCTTGACGAGGAGTCTGTCGAGGAGCTTAAGGATGTTGCAGACGTGTTTGGGGTCGGGACATCTATAGCATTTCCACCAAGCATAGACGTGAGCATGGACATAGTCGAGTACTTCGACGAGAAGCAGGGGAGGTGGGTGCCGTTGACTAAGAGGGGTAAGATACCCGGCTTCAAGCAGGTCTACAGGTGCGGCGGATTCAAAGACTACGTAGCCCCCTACGGATCACCCTTCAAATGCCCAGATGGCTCCGAGCCAACGCCCCTAATAAGGATGGTTTACAATGGGGAGGAGGGTGTTGTAGAGGGGTTAATGGGGCCAGGCGAGGTTAGGGACTATGTGATTAGGCAGATTAGGGCCCTTAACGAGTCTGGTAATAGGCCCTCAGTAGAGTTTATAACCCCTTAAATAGCCACAATACTGTTAACTATGAGTAATGAGGATGAGTCCGCAAAGCATGAGAAGAGGGGTGGTGAGGTAGAGTATGTTAAGCCGGCTAAGTGGGTTAATGAGAGGGTTAAGGGTAAGGTTGTTAAAAGCTTCGAGGTACCTCCAATAAAGTATTTCGCAGATGAGGAGCTATTCTACCTCCAGGTAATGCTAGATATCGAGGATGTTAACGAACTTTTGAAGAGGATTGAGGAGAATAGGCTTGGTAGGAAGGTCCTTGAGAAGGCCTTCGCAGTGAGGATTGTTAACGGCAAGAATAATGTCCTAGAGCCCTGGCCCATGGAGCCACCCATACTGCCCAGTATTGTTGAAAATGAGGCAGACCCAAAGACAATATACCAGGAGTCTGGCGGCGAGTCTGAGATAACGGGCATAGTCTCCTCATACGGCTACAACAGGTTTAAGTACGTATACTCAATAACGATAAATGGCATTGAGGATTTCATACTCCTAGGCCTCCTCGACAAGGGCTTCTACAGGGAGATTTACGTGGTTAGGAATATTGA
>CAYFHR010000136.1:0-2733 GCA_964343155.1 uncultured Thermoproteaceae archaeon
TTGACTTAGCTGCATTAAGTTCCCTTAACCTCTCGTCAACTATCTCAATGGCCCTCGATATCGGCATTTCGGCTACGTAGCCCTCACCGACGTCTACAAGGACCTTCTGTGTGTCCTTGGGGTCAACCCTAACGTATATTCCACCGCCAATGGTTACGTATGGTTCATTTACGCTGCCTTTCGTTAACTGTTCTAGGACTGCCCTGGCATTGGTGTATTCGTTTATGGCTGTGTTTATGACTGCCAGGTTTTGGGATAGCGTATTGACTAGGTTTATCAGCTCGTTATACCTTTCGGTAAGCTCCTCCAACTGCTCCCTCGTTAATACAATTCTCCCAGCCATCACCAGGTCACTATCCTATCCATATTCGCCAGTTGTTTAATGAACCTGTCCTCAACCTCATCCACGCTAACCTCCTTTACTTCATCAATCTTTATCAATTTCCTAGGAACCTTATGATTACCCCCAATCCTCGTGTATGCCTTCTCCACAGCATCCCTGTCGTTGAACGCCAAGACCTCCATCGTAAACCTCCTCCAGGCCCCCGTCCTATCCCTGAATTTGCCAGTTATCCTGAAAACCCTAGGCACATTGGGCCTTGGCTTAGGGTTATTTAAGCTTTAAACAGCTCTAGGTTAATAAAGGGGGTTGAACAAGCCTACTGTGGAGGAGGCTAGGTATAAGGCTAAGTTCACCTACGCCGAGGATTATGGTACAGGCTACTTTAAATATGGCCCAATTACCCTAGGTGAGGTTCCTAGGGTTATTCAAAGTAGGGGGCTCCTGCTTAGGGACCTTCCAGAGAGTATGAAGCTCCTAATACCTAGGGAGGTTTTGAATAGGGGTGTTGTGGTTGGCGACGATGTTTCAAAGTACCTTAGTTCGCTTAGGGACGCCGTTAGGAATCTAAAGTACCCGCTTAGGGACGGCATCGTTAGGAGGGATGATGAGGACGCCTGGAGGGTTGTTGAGGAGTTGACCAGGTTCTCAATAATGCAATTCCTGAACGAGGCCTCAAGGGACCCTGAATTTAAGGGCTTCCTAGTTGTGGCTGCGCTGTCTGCACTGGCCCCGGACTACATGAAGGAGAGGTTCATTGAAACCCACGTTAAGGTTAATGAGGAGCTTGGCGGTAGGGCGATAAATGCCGTGACTATAATTGACCAACCCTTCGCAGTGGCCATAGCTGAGAAGGCCGTGACCTGCATAGTTGTCGAGGCTGGGCATGGGAACACGCAGATAGTCCCAATAAGCTATGGCCCAATTAGGGACGGCATAGTGGCCCTGAATAGGGGTGGTGCAGAGGCCAATGCCGTAACCAGGGAGGTCCTAAAGGACGCAGGCTACGGGGACTTGGCCAAGGATGACTACGTCGTTGAGGTTGTTAAGAGGGAGGCTGGCCTAATACCGAGGAACCTGAATGAGGCTATTAAGAGGGCTAGGGAGGACCCCTCAAGATTCTCAATATCGATTAGGATTAACCCGCTGGTCACAATAGAGCTTAAGGACTATGCATGGGCCAGGTTCCTGATAGGTGAAGTATTATTCAACCCAACGCACGAAATATTCCAAAGCTACATACAGCAGGGCAGGTTAGCCATAGAGGACGTCACGGTGGGCGACATGGTGTTCTACGGCGAGATGAAGCTCTCAGACGCAATAGTTGCTAGCGTCAGGAAGACGCCCGTTGAGATTCAGGATAAGGTGCTCAGCAACGTAATACTGAGTGGAGGATCCTTCAACTGGAAGCCCCCACCAGATAGCCTTAAGGACGTGGCGGTGACTAGCCCAGAGAAGGTTAAGGGGATGTTGGGTGAGGTGTCCCCTGAATTAGCCGAGAGGGTTAACGTTAGGCTAGTCTCCGACCCACAGTTCAGTGTCTGGAAGGGCTCAATAGTGTACGGCTACGCACTACCGTTAAGCGTCAGGTGGAATGAGAGGACTAAGGAGGGTTGGTACTTCATGCAGGGTTAAACATAGTTAAGGGCCTTTAAGCAGCCTGAAACGACCCTGGGCAATTCGCTGGTGCCACTTTAAGTACATTAATACTAGCAACGTCATCAATTTAGCAAACCTAGCCTGATATCTTCCCTGGGCCAAATGTACCTTAACGCAACGCTTATACTCTTTAACAATATTAAACGCCCACACGTATGCTCATCCTTTTAACCATGGCCATCTACATCCACCAGTTTAGCCGTTGAGTGGAACATGGTTTCAGACTACCACGCAATATGGGGGTATTGATGAGGGGAAGGCTGAGGTTGAGGCAATCGGCGTGAACCACGGCATTCGGCTAACCATGTTCAGGTATAATGGGGAGGACGCATACCACCTGATAGACGAGTGGATTAAGGATAGGTCAGAGCAGTACTTTGAGAGGTGGAGGGAGGAGCAGAGCAACCCATTTGACGTACATGTCTCGCCAGCAGCCGTAGACATGTATAGGATGTATGGGCTATGGCCAATAGGGGATACTGTTAGGAGCGGTACGTGGAAGTACCACTGGGGCCTCCATAGGTTAAGCTTCAGTAACCTACCAAAGGCCTGGTGGAGGGTCTTGAGATACGCCATAATGCCCAGGGTCATGAGGGCTGAGTGGGCTATTGACGCATTCCTACAGGGCGGCAGGGATTCACTATTCAGCTGGCTTATAGTCGACCCAAGGACCAAATCCACTGAGCAGGTTAACCAGGTTATAGACGCCATACTTAAGATGCCTGGTAACGAGG
>CAYFHR010000137.1:0-2694 GCA_964343155.1 uncultured Thermoproteaceae archaeon
AAGGCCTTCGCGAAGGCGCTTGGGTTAAGCTTCAGCAGGATCCAGTTCACACCAGACCTACTGCCGAGCGACATAATAGGCACCTTGGTTTACAACCCCAAGGTGGGTGATTTTGAGGTTAAGCTGGGCCCAATATTTGCAAACATAGTCCTGGCCGATGAAATAAACAGGGCTCCCCCCAAGACCCAGGCAGGGCTCCTTGAAGCCATGCAGGAGGGGCAGGTTACAATAGGCGGTAAGTCGTTTAAGCTACCTAAACCATTCATGGTTATAGCCACCCAGGATCCAAGGGAGCTGAGTGGAACATACCCATTACCGGAGGCTCAGCTCGACAGGTTTATGGTTAGGATAAGTTTAACATACCCCAACTACGATGATGAGGTCAGGGTTGTTAAAGACGTAAACATGGGTAGGGTTGACGTAGTCGAGCAGGTTATCAGGCCTGAGGAGGTTAATGAACTAATAGGTAGGGTTGATGGGGTCTATTTAAGTGAACAAATATCTAGATATATAGTTAATCTGGTTAGGGCAACGAGGGAGTATAAGGGGGTTAGGCTTGGTGCAAGCACCAGGGCTGCGCAGATGCTGGGCAGGCTATCGAGGGCGTGGGCCCTCATGAACGGTAGGGACTACGTCATACCTGACGACGTCATTAAAGTAGCGCCATACGTACTGGTCCATAGGGTGTTCACGACGTCTATCAGCCCTGAGAAGGTTATTAGTGAGGTTTTGAAGATTGTTGAAACGCCTGAGGCAAGTTTAATAAAGAGGAAGATATAGCGCACCTAAGGTAGTGGGGCAATGCACATTAGCCGCGATTGGGTTGATAAGGTTAGGGCGGTGGCTCAGCCAATATTAATCCTGGCGGCCGCCTATATCGGCCTAGCCTTCGATTCTCTTCAATTAACGGTCCTATCGGTAATAATGCTGTTGATATATGTCTCATACACATTCGCGTGGCTTGAATGGGCGGAGGGCTACCTTAAGTCTGTGAGTTTCACACCCCCCTCAACACCGGTAATGCAGGGCTATGAAATGTCCCTGAATCTGCCTGAGGGCATTTCATTTAAGGCGTATTCGTCAAGGCACGTTAGGCAGAACGGCAATATGCTTAAGTTTGTGTGGAGTGGTGTTGCTAAAATAGCGGCCCTCAGGGTTGAGGCATACGATAGGTTCACAGGCATTAAGGTTAGCAGGCTCATAAGGGTTAACGCACGCATATTAATCATGCCTAAGGGGTGGAGTCCAGGCGAGGGGGTTGGTTTAAACCCTGGTGAAGAGAGGGGTCTTGAGGAGTTCCTAGGCCTTGTGGAGTATAGTTTTGATAGGCCTGCATCAATGATACACTGGCCATCATCAGCTAGGTCAGGTTCACTTATGGCTAAGGAGTATGGTGAGGAGAGCTGGAGGATCACAGTGGCATTACCCATAAGGCCAATTCTACTAACCCCAGTCGGCGACTTAAGGCCAATAGACAGGGTCCTGGGTGCATTGAACTACGTCACCAGGACTCATGGGCCCATCAGGGTGCTTTTAATATATAGGGATAATGTGGATGAGGTCGTGGTCACGGATGAAACAGTACCCACTGTTGAGGAGAGGATCCTGGAAAACTTCACCTGGGCCATAGATAGGGGTGAGGTTGCCAGGTTAAGTAGGCTTAGTGGCCTAAGCCAGGAAGAGGCCCTGGAGATAACATACCCCAGGCTGGATTCGATAGAGGATTACCCAGTTTCAATACCTGCAGGAGCCAATCTAGTTATAGTACCTAAGGAGTATTCAATGGCGCCCGAGCAATCAAACGTCCTGGTGGTTTAGGTGAGCGGCAGTAGGCTAATTGCCCTGGCCTCAATAATATCAGGCATAGCGTATTTAACATCCCTGGGCGGGATTGGTGCGCTGGGGCTTTTCGCATTAATAATCCTCGCAGCGTTGTCCATGAGGGGGCTTAGCGATTATTTAATGCCCGTGGCAATAGCGTTATCTCAACTACCTTTAATAGCGCCTAGCGCCATTACTTTAGCCTTAGTATCCCTCTCAGACATAGTGTATATTATTCAATTGGTGTCGTTGGCAAGGTTTAAACACGCATTAGCCCAATACCTCTCACTCACCTTAACCTTAACAGCACTATTCTTCCTACTAGGCGTCTGGAGGCCCCTTGTTGCCTACGTTTCCTCGCAAATACTTGTAATGGGGTATCAATCCTATGAGCTTGGCCTCTTGGAATCCTCAGCATTAGCCATAGTGGTGGCCTACCTCTACTACGCGCTAAAGGCCATCAGCCATAGTAGCCAACCCATATTGAGGAGGCGTAAACATGCCCGCTAGCAATGCTTACGTATAGGTCATAGTCATAGTATGAACCCGGCGATAAATTAGGCACGTAATTAAGCGCGTATGCTATTAGAATGTACATATGCCTACTTGGCGGACATGGACCCCCGAAGCCAACAATACCATAACTATCCCTAAACTGAACACCGTAGGGCGTTACGCCAAGGTTAGGTATGTTGCCGGGTATTGATCCTACAGAGGCATTAACCACCAGTAGGGCCCAGTGTATAAAGTAGCTGGCGTTTGGGTCCACTAGGATTATTAAAAGTGACCTGGTTCCATTGGGGACGTTGACGATGACTAATGGGGGTGATGATGTGAAGTTGGCGTTATGGCACGCATATTGGCTAGGTATCG
>CAYFHR010000138.1:0-2656 GCA_964343155.1 uncultured Thermoproteaceae archaeon
GACTTGGCGTATTTGGCGCCCTCCCTAACGTAGACTAGGCCCCTGTAGACTACAGTCCCTCCATTGGCCGATATCGACTTGTTAACTATCTTAGACTGCGTATTGGGGGCGTCGTGGAATACCTTAGCGCCATTCTCCTTCCAGTGGGGTCCATTAGCCACGGTAACCCCTATGATCTCTGTGCTAGCCCCCTCACCCTTAAGCATTGTTGATGGGTATACGAAGCTGGCTGCACTACCTATACTGGCCTCAACCCACTCAACCCTAGCATTCCTCTCTGCTACAGCCCTCTTATTGTTGAAGTTTATCACGTTCCTACTCCAGTTCTGGACCGTGGTGAACTTTATGTGGGCCCCCTCGTGGGCGTATAGCTCAACCATACCGTCGTGGAAGCTGTACCTACTGAACCTGGGGGCTGAGCAACCCTCTATGAAGTGTATGTAGCTTCCCCTATCGGCAATAACCAGGGTGTGTTCAAATTGGCCCTCGCCAGCATTGCTTATTAGGAAGAAGGCCTCTATGGGCGCCTCAATCCTAACCCCTGGAGGCACATAGACAAACACACCCCCACTCCACAGGGCCCCGTGTAGGGCTGCGAACTTGTGTTCAGGCGGGAATATCCTCATGAAATACCTCTTAACCAGGTCAGGGTACTTGTTGACGGCCTCCTCCATAGGCATGACGACAACCCCCTTAGCCTCCAGCTGCTTCTTAATACCCATATATATGACCTCTGAGTCCAACTGGGCCCCAAGTCCAAGTAGGGCCCTCGCCTCGATTTCAGGTATGTTTAAGGCCTCGTAATACCTCCTAATCTCCGGCGGTATCTCATCCCAGCTGCTGGCCCTGTTGACGTCAGGCTTAACGTATGTTGAATACTGCTCCAGGTCGATCCTCTCCAGGACCCATGAGGGCAGCCAATTCGGCATTGGAAGCTTGTAGAATAGTTCAAGGCTCCTCAACCTCAGCTGCCTCATCCAGTCAGGCTCCCCCTTAATCTTCGAAATCTCCTCAACAACGTCTGGAGTTACCCTACCCCTAATTTCGACAGCCCACTTAACGCTCCCAGCCTGTGTTAAAGCCTCCTCAGGCGTCTTAGCGCTGCCCAATACGTCTAGCAGCTCCCTACTCAACCCCGATCACCTTGAAGAATCCTTCATAGCCGCGCTTATTGATTTCATCAACTATCTCTAAACCGCCCTCAGCCACTATGGAGCCCCTATACATTACGAGCACCTTCGTTGGCCTAACCACCTGGAGTATCCTGGCTCCATGGGTTGTCAATACTATTCCTGTACCGGACTCAGCCAATTCACTGAGGGCCTTACCCACGGCATTCACCCCATCTACATCCAGCCCTGAGTCGGGCTCATCTATCAGGGCAACCTTGGGCTTAACCATCAGTAGCTGAAGGACCTCGCTCCTCTTCATCTCACCCCCACTGAACCCATGGTTAACACCCCTCGTTAGGTGGCTTGGCGTTAGGCCAAGCTGGTTAACAAGCTTCATGAGCTCGCTAGTCAGTTTAGATGGCGGCGGATCAGTTATCCTGCGGCCTGAAGCCTTATTAACCATTGCCGTTATCAATGTCGAAAGCCTAACCTCAGGTACGGCCACGGGGTTTTGGAAGGCGACCATTATGCCTTTAAGGAACCTCTCCTCGGGGGCCAGTTTGGTTAAATCCTCGCCATTAAGCATTATCCTGCCATTGACAATACTGTACCTTGGATGCCCCGCAATGGCCATGAATAGCGTCGTCTTACCGCTACCATTAGGCCCCATTAATGCGACAACCTCACCGCTATTAACTGTGAAGCTCACATCCCTAACAATGGTCTTGCCATCTACCGAAACCGTCAAATCCTCAACACTTAACGTGGCCATATTACCACTGAAAGCCTCCACGTGACACCTATTTAAAACTTTCCTTAATAGTCACGTGGAGTTTCACGAGGCCTTAGGGCCTCAGCCCCAAGTTCCTCATCAGCAATCAGAGGCCTGTCCAACACATCACCATTTTGAACGCTGGGTAATGTTTATAAACCTTAACCAGAATGAGCTATGCCCCCGTAACCCGGCCATAGGCGGGGCGGAACCACCCAGACTCACCAGAACCTGGAAGTGAAACGCCCCGCCGCGGTACCGAGTACTGCGGTCCGAAAGGCCGCGGGAAAGGTCCGTGCTGGGGGCGGGGGCATCTTTACAAAACTTATTAACTTCAGGGGGCTAGGCCCGATATGGAGGGCGTCTTACCCGCAGTAGCAATACCCTTCAAGGGGTCTTCGGTAGATGCCGAGGGTTTGCTTAACCATGCCTTAAGCCTAATTAAGGCTGGCGTGGACGGCTTCTTCGCCCTAGGCACAACAGGCCAGGGAATCTTGCTCAACGTCAATGAGCGTAGGGTTGCCCTTGAAGCCCTCAGGCAGGCTAACCCAAGGTACCTTGTGGTCCAGGTTGGTTCACCCGACTGGGATACTGTCGCTGAGACTGTTAAACTTGCAGAGAGGCTTGAGGCCGATGCAATAGCCACAATACCCCCCATATATTATAGGCCCGACTACGAAACCCTGAGGAGGTATCTTGAGAAGATTACAAGCCTAACAAGCCTACCACTATACATCTACAACATCCCCCAGAACACGGGCTTTAACGTAAC
>CAYFHR010000139.1:0-2636 GCA_964343155.1 uncultured Thermoproteaceae archaeon
GCCTGTTGCAAGGTTTGTTGCACCTGGACCTGAGGTGACTAGGACTACTCCAGGCCTCTTAGTGACCCTACCGTAGGCGTCCGCCGCATGTATTGCGCCCTGCTCATGCCTAAATAGATATACGTCAATACCACTGTTGTATAATGCATCATACAGCGGCATTATTTGGCCGCCAGGTATTCCCAAAACCTCCCTAATACCCATCTTCCTCATTTCATCAACGAGCACATCAACGGCCCTAGGCATGGCAACCACCCCCTGAAGCACATTCACCTACTTCTTCAACCGGCATGTATTTACCTAGGCTTAACCAGTTTTGAACGGGCCCATCCTCATACGTAAAGAATACGACACCTCATTAGCCTAACGGGCCTCTAACAGCTATTTAAGCTTTACCCTTATGTATATATCTTCTCTAGCATTAGGTAATACTTATATAGGGTAGGTGGCTGAATCTGTAGAGGGTGGTCTAGATTGCTCCTCAGGGTGTAGGTTGGCATGGGGGTAAAAGGTATGTTAGGTTCCTAGATACGACCCTGAGGGATGGGGAGCAGATGCCTGGAATATCGCTTAAGCCTGATGAAAAGGTCCTCATAGCAAGGAAGCTTGAGGAGCTTGGCGTAGACTCTATAGAGGCTGGATTCCCATCTGTTAGCGAGGGTGAGTTTAAGGCGATTAAAACAATAGCCAGGGAGGTTACGGAGTCGGAGGTCATAGTCCTGGCTAGGTCTAACACAGCTGATATAGACATGGCCATTAAGGCTGATGTTAAGGCAGTACACCTATTCATAGCCACGTCAGATATACATATTAAATATAAGTTAAGGATGAGTAGGGAGCAGGTAATTGAGGCGGCGGTTAAGGCTGTTGAGTACGCTAAGGCGCATGGGTTAACAGTCGAGTTCAGCGCCGAGGATGCAACCAGGACTGAGCCAGGCTTCCTAGCTCAATTCTTCCAAACCGTAGTTGACGCTGGGGCTGACAGGATAGACATTGCGGATACTGTGGGAGTCATGTGGCCTAGTAGGATGGCTTGGCTAGTCAGGTTCATTAAGCAGTCTGTTAAAGGCAACTACCTACTAAGCGTCCACTGCCACGACGACTTCGGCATGGCTGTAGCCAACAGCGTGTCTGCCGTTGAGGCCGGCGCAGACCAGGTCCATGGAACTATAAACGGCTTCGGTGAAAGGGCCGGCAATGCGGCTTTAGAGGAGGTTGCCTCAGCTGTGAAATTCCTGCTGGGCTATGAGACCAGGATAAGGTTTAATAAGATTAAGGAGGTTTCAGACCTGGTAGCCCAGCTGTTTAAGGTGAGGCTGCCGCCAAACAAGGCTATTGTTGGGGCTAACGCATTCTCCCACGAATCAGGAATACACGTCCACGGAGTCTTAAACAACCCATACACCTACGAGCCAATAGACCCCTCGGTTGTAGGCATGAGCAGGAGGATTGTATTGGGCAAGCACAGCGGTAGGCATGCGGTCGAATACGCATTGAGCCAAATGGGGATTAAGCCGACGGACGAGCTTGTGAACGCGGTCTTGAGGAGGATTAAGCAGATGGGCGACATGGGCATGAGCATTACTTGGGATGATTTAAAAAGGATTGTTGAGGAGGTGGCCTCAAGCAGGGTGGTTGATGGTGAAGGTGGCGGTAATTGAGGGGGATGGCATAGGGCCTGAGGTGGTTAAATCAGCCCTAAGGGTTCTTAAGAAGGCGTCGGAGAAGTGGGGGCTTAAAATAGATTTAATGCCCGTTGAGGCGGGTGATGATGCGTTGAGGAAGTATGGTGAGGCTATCCCAAGGCAATACTGGCCCATTATAGAGTCGGCGGACGCAATATTGAAGGGCCCTGTGGGCGAGAGTGCGGGTGATGTCGTGGTTAAGATTAGGAGGGGCCTAGACCTATACGCCAACATTAGGCCTGCCAAAACCTACCCAGGCGTTAACGCGCTTAGAAAGGGGGTTGACCTAGTTATAGTTAGGGAGAATACGGAGGACGTCTACGTGAGGGCTGAATACATGGTGACGGGCGACGTTGCAGTGGCCTTAAGGGTTATTTCAAGGAGGGCCAGTGAACGCATAGCCAGGGTAGCCTTCGAGCTGGCTAAGTCGAGGAGGGGTAAGGTTACTATAGTACATAAGGCTAACGTATTAACGGTCACCGACGGCTTATTCAAATCCGTGGCGAGGGAGGTTTCTAAGAATTACCCTGGGGTAGCCGTGGATGAAATGTACATAGACTCCGCGGTAATGGACATGGTTAGGAGGCCCCATGAATTCGACGTAATATTGACGACAAACCTCTACGGAGACATCTTAAGCGACATAGCAGCCTACGTGACGGGTAGTATTGGCCTTGCGCCCTCAGCAAACATAGGTGATTATAAGGCTATGTTTGAGCCTGTGCACGGCGCAGCATTCGACATTGCGGGTAAAGGCATAGCTAACCCAACAGCCACAATACTTTGCATATCCTGGATGCTTAAATGGTGGGGCGGCAGGACCAACGACGTAAACTTCACCAAGGCCGGTGAAGATGTCGAAAGGGCCGTTTTGAAAACGCTTGAGGAGGGGGTTAAGCTAACGCCAGACCTTGGGGGAGGTTCAACAACGGAGGAATTCACGGAAGAGGT
>CAYFHR010000140.1:0-2606 GCA_964343155.1 uncultured Thermoproteaceae archaeon
TGCGGCGGCTCCACTGAATATACCTGGGCCCCGTCATCCCTGAGGATGCTCCATGAACCTATTAGCAGTGTTTCCTGCCCAACATTACTCAACGTAATGTATACAACCTCGCCGCTTCTGAAGATTCGCCTATCTACATAAACCCTGCAGTTGGGCATTTAGCCCTAGGCCACTGTAAGGTTTATAAGGGGTTCCTGAAGCTTGGCTTGTGCCCAGGATTAGGGTTAAGAGCATTAAAATTGAGGGTAATAGCCTCGAGGTTGTTGTCGAGAATGAGGACTACACGGTACTGGCCCCATTGTTAACATACCTCCTCCAGGACCCCGACGTCGAATACGCAACATACACCATAGACCACCCGCTGCTCAGGAATGCGGTAATAAGGGTTAGGACTAGGGGTAGTAAAGACCCTGTTAAGGCTATTGAAGACGCAGTCAACAGGATATTGGCTGACATAGATTCTGTAAGTAGCCAGCTTAAGTCCCAGCTTGGGTTAACTCAAGGTTCAGGTTAATCCTTGACCTTATGAAGCTTTCAAGGTCCTGGGAATTCTCAACAAGCGAGGCCGATATTGTCAACCCGCCATTGCCGCAGCCAGCCACGGGTATGATTTTCCAGGGCCTCCTGGCGAATTTAACGGCTACATAAACCTCGCCGCCTGCCCTCCTGGCGAATTCCAGGAGCCTACTAATCTTGAGGCAGTCCAGGGTTAGCGTCGTTGGCCTAGCCCTATACTTAACCTCAAATATGAACACCATGCCCCTATATATGGCTACTAGGTCTGGGGCAACCCTACGTTTAACGCCCCCACCGCTGGCTGGGGCCCTCATTACGGCTAAACCCATGTTCCACAGCATGTTTGCCAGCTCCCTCTCGTAGCCAGCCCCCTTCATCAGCCCTTAGGCTAGTTAGGCTTGATAAAATATATCGGTATCGGGCAATATGCGTTTACTTAAACTATTCGCCAACCTTAGCGAATATCAGGGCTAGGGGCACCATTGACGAGGCTGCCATTACTAACGGGAGGTATGATGGGTATTTAGCCATAAGTATCGTGAAGGCTGGGCTCAGGGACATGCCCAGGAGCATGTCTATCGAGTTGACGGTGGCTAAAGCCATCGTTGGGTTAGCCCCCTTGACGACGAGCACGTATGATGCTGTTATGGCTAATTCGAAGGAGAACCCTATCACAGACGCCGACACAGCCACCAGCAGTGGGTTTACTGTTAAGGCGGCTAGGTACATCACGGACATTAAGGCTACAAGCGCCAGTATTAGGAGCCTAACCCTCCTAACCCTATCCACAATACCTGCCGAGGCCCCTCCAATGGCGCTTGAGAACAGGAGTATTGACGTAACAAGGGATGAGCTAACGACGCTAACACCCCTAGCTGACGCATATGTAGGTAGTAGGTTGCCTAACGCATAGTAGCTTCCCCAGAAGCCGGCCGTGGCTAGTCCAACGTATATGGCAGGCGGATTAATCTCAATGGATGCGTCTATAGGCCTATTAAAACCCCTCAACACGTAGTATGACGACAACGATGCGGCCACGCCAATGATGCTTAGGGCCAATATGCCGATCCTCCAACCCACCGCACTATACAATATGCCTGAGACGAGGCCTAGCCCAGCCCCAATGCCGAAGGAAGCATTATAGATGCCCAGCATTAACCCCACATGGCCCGGATATAGGCTTGTCAGCACGGTTGCCGCTGTTGAGAAGAATAATGCAGCCCCGACGCCACCAATAACCCTGAATACCATGACCTCCGCTAAGTTTGCTGAAAGTGAAACTCCAATCCCTGATATTGAAAGTAGGAGTAGCCCAAGTATCGCCGCGTTTACGTTACCAATCCTGTTGGCCAATACGCCAGAGGGTATTTGCATTATTCCTGCACCCAGTAGGAATGCCAGCGGTATTAGCCCGAGTTGAGCCTCAGGTATGTTTAATGCATGCTCCATGTAGGGCAATGCTGGGGCTAGGTAATACCAGTATATGCTGTATATTACCCTAAGCGCCATTATTAGCGATGCGCCAGCCTTATTATCCACGCGAGTCCATGGATCTAGGCCTTTTAAAACTGAAACCCACATGATATACTTTAAAATTTATATATGGCCTATTGAAGGGTTCCTGTGGGTATTCAGGCCAGGAAGGATGACCACATTAGGATTGCCTCCAGCCAAAATGTTGAGGAGGGTAGTACGCTATTCGACGAAATATACCTCATACATAACGCCCTCCCTGAAATAGACTTCGACGACGTCGACACGTCGATCAGGATATTTGGTAAGAGGCTATCATACCCATTCATAATAGGTGCGTTGACCGGCGGTACTGAACTGGCTGAGAAGGTTAATGCAGCGTTGGCTAGGGCTGCTGAGGAATTCGGCATAGGTATGTATGTTGGGTCCCAGAGGGTTGCAATAGAGCACCCTGAGGCGTCGAGGAGCTTCAGGGTGGTTAAAGAATATGCACCAACCACATTAAAGATAGCGAACCTTGGGGCACCCCAAATAGCTAAGCTGAGTGAGGTTGAGTTGGCCGACTGGGTGAATAGGGCTATAGACATGATTGACGCAGACGCATTGGCAATACACCT
>CAYFHR010000141.1:0-2588 GCA_964343155.1 uncultured Thermoproteaceae archaeon
AACTGTGTAAACGCCACTACTGCCCCACCACTAGGGGGTTAAAATGCTTCGCAGCCTATAGCAGTATCTTAACATATAGGGCTATTAATGTGGAGTCTATGGCTATGTTTATGAAGAAGATCATGTAGAGTATGAGGATGTATATTAGCTTAAGCACCACCATCGAGTAGTACATCAGGGCTATGTTTAGGGCTAGGTCTATGAACGCCAATGCCGCATTAACCCTCTGGACCCTTAACACATTATCTGTTAAAAGCCCGGATAACGCGCCCACGGCAAACATTGCCACAAGCCCCATTATGGTGGTGGTCACGGCGACGTATGGGCCTGCCAGGGGGTTTAGCCCATACATGTAGGCAACCGCCACATACATTACAGCCTCAATTAGCCTCATCAACATCTGAACTACACTAACCCTATTAATCATCGTGGGGCAGGTTGGGTATTAGGTTTAAACTATTACTACTGGCCCAGCAGCTGGCCTATGAACTGCTCCTTCGTGAACCTGACCAAGTCCCCGTAGCCCTGCCCAGTGCCCAGGTATATTATTGGCTTACCCAGCTCATAGAGCAGCGTTAATATGACGCCCCCCTTGGCGTATGCGTCAACCTTGGTGACTACAACGAAGTCCACCTGCACATTCTTTGCGTAAACCCTCGCCACGTTAACAGCCTCATTACCCATCAGGGCGTCTACAATGAGTATTGAGGCGTCTGGTGAGGAAACCCTCTGAACCTTCCTCAACTCATCCATCAGATTCCTGTCCGTATGCATCCTACCGGCTGTATCAATCATAACTACGTCAATCCCCCTACTCCTCGCGTGTTCAATGGCGTCGTAGGCCACTGAGGCTGGGTCTGAGCCATACTGGTGCTTAATGACCCTGACGCCAAGCCTTGATGCGTGGCCCTCAAGCTGCTCAATGGCCCCAGCCCTATATGTGTCGGCCGCGGCCCAAACAACCCTGTAGCCCATCCCCATCAACATGTTTGTCAGCTTGGCTATCGTGGTAGTCTTCCCATATCCGTTCGGCCCAAGGAAGAGGAGGACTATGGGCCTCCTCTGCCTGGACTTCAAAAACTCGACGAAGTCCACGTCAGGGACCTTTGAGAGGATTTTAAGCATCGCATCCTTAACAATACCCCTGACGTAGTCCTCGGCATTGCCAAACCTGGGAACCTTAACTCCAATCAACCTAGCCTTAATCTCGCTGGCCAATGCGTCAACAGTGTCTAGGGCTACGTCGTATTCAATCAACTGCTCTACGAATGGTTCAAGTATCTCGTCGACGGACTTCTCGTCAAGCTCCCTGTACGTTAAGGCATCCCCAATGGCCTTGACTAGCGAGGTTAAGGCACCCCTAAGCCTCTCAAACACTCACATAGGGGAGTTAGGGTTAATAAACTACACTCCAATAATTCACCTATGGATCCTACCCCACCTGCATTGAGGAGGATTGTACTTGACGTGGACGCCCCAAGCGAAGTCGACGTCGTTAAATTAGCAACGGAGCTGGGCAGGGTTGAGGGTGTTGACGCCGTCTACGTTAAGGTTGAGGAGACTGACGTCGGCGTCCTGGGCCTTAGGGTTGTTATCGAGGGCTTGATAGACTTCAACGAGGTTAAGAGGAGCCTCGAATCCATGGGCGCGGTTATTAGGAGCGTTGACGAGGTTTCATACGGTAGGTACGCTATTAAGGGCTAGTCACATGCCTAATATGGCCCTAAGCATTGCCATGTAGTTGACTGGCCTGTAGGCAACGCCCAGCGAGGGTATGACCATTATCAGGGGCCTCCTAGTCCTGATCCTAAGCTCATTGAAGGCATCCCCAGCCCCCTCGGCAACCTTACTCGACACGAGTACTGCAGCAACGTCGCCCACCTCAATAAGCCCCTTAACCACATCAAGGAGCCTCCTGGAGTCTGCTACAATGCCTTCAAATCCAATTAGCCTGAAGGCATTCACAGTGTCCTCATCGCCAACAACGACGATCCTCACAGGGCCCTTAGCGTAATGGGCTTAATATCAGTTACCTTAAGTTAACGAAGCATGTAAAGCACGTATGAGGCGGCGGTTAGTATTACTGTCAATAGGGCGACTGGAGCATAGTCTATGTCTAGGATCCTGGACAGTATGTAGGTTAGTAGGAGCGGTACCGCTAGTGATGATGCAAGGGCCAATAAGCCCGACGTAAGCCTTAGTACCTCTGCCATCAGCGAACCCACGGCCGATGACAAGCTCCATTCAACGCCATTAAGAATAACTGTTAGTAAAGCCTCCCTGTAGATTAAGCTACCTTTAAGGTAGCCCCTCCTCACAAGCAGAATCCTCTCAACCTCCCTAATGCGGGCTAGGTTAATTATGTAGCTTGATAATGTGCCTGTAACCAGGTTGATGACCATTGACGCCAACATAACCTCCGCTAATGTGCCTTTGAAGACTCCTGAAATTACGAAGGTCGTATAGTAGCCGTCAAGTAGGCCTAAGATTACGTAGACGTTAAGCCTAATCATCGCTAACGTAGGCTTAACCTATAAATATAAAGCTTCAGCAACTAAGCCACGTGATGATTCGCGGAGGCCACTGAG
>CAYFHR010000142.1:0-2524 GCA_964343155.1 uncultured Thermoproteaceae archaeon
GTATATACGCTTAATGGCGTCCAACTATCTAAGGCGTCACTATCAGTATCCTACAGCGGTTCAACGGTAGCCAGCGGCATAGGGACCCTTTCAATAATACTCCCAAGCGGATCCTATGTAGTGTCGGCGTCGGCGTATGGGGTCACAAACACGACAACTGTAACGGTGTCGCCTGGCGTAGTCACCTCCGTCCGCATTATACTTCCTATAAGCGGCTTCATAATATTTGGGGCCTTCGTACCCTTATCAACACTAATACTGGTTGGGGTAATAGTACTTATAGTGATAATAGTCGTCGTAATACTGCTGATAGAGTACCGCAGCTGGAGGATGAGGAGGATTGCTGGGGCTATCTTAAGGTAACATCTTTAAAATCACCCGCCTGCAATAATCCTGTTTATTATAACCCTCCTGATGAAATCCTCCCTCTCAAGCTCATCTAGGGCCAGCCTTATGAAGCTTATGGAATCCCTAATCCTGGGGAGTATGACGTTGTCGAGGGCGTTTATCATCCTCTGATACTCCCTAACCCTCCTCAAAAGTGTGTAGAATACGTTCTCCAAATTTACGTAGTCTAACAGTTCAGGCATCCTCTCGGTGAGCAATGTCAGTGCTGAGTCGAGTTCAGGCGGAATTGAATATAGGCCGTATGAGGGGCCTCCAACACCTTTAACGCTAAGCATGCTGAATTTCAAACCCCCAATAACCCTATCTTCAATAAACCCCTCAACCCTAGGCCTAGTGGTTGACGCTATGAATGAAGTCCTCTCTGGGCCAAGCCTAAGCTTAGCAGCCTCGTAAAGTTCGGAGACCCTGCCTATGACGTCGAAGGCCACCTTCCTCCTCTCCTCAAGTGAAGGTATGAGCGTCCTCAACCTTTGGAGGGTTGCATTCCTGGCATCCTCAACAGTCCTCCTAACCCTCCTATACGTGGCCTCCTGGGCCCTAAGCCTAATCAGGGTCAGCCTGGATGGGACTGGCCTCTGGAGTGTTGAAACAGCCACATTGGCTAGGCGGCCTAACCTATTTAAACATGAACCCAGGGCCGCATTAGATTTGAATGCAGGTTGATAGGGAGGTTGAGGAGCTGGCTAAGAGGGGTGGCGTATATGAGGCGGCCGTAGAGGCCGTGGTTAAGGTTGGCGAGGCCCTTGGGGCAGATAGGCTCATAGACGTCGACACGGTGCACATCAGCGGCGTAAGCTACTTAAACATAGGTGATGCAGGCCTAGAATACCTACAGGACCTTGCCAGTGGAGGGGCCAGGTTTAGGGTTTTCACAACAGTCAACCCCTCAGGCACGGTATATGGTGAGGGGGCTGATGAGTTTTCAAGGAGGCAGAAGGCGATATTAGACGCGCTGCTGAGGATGGGGGCTAGCCTATGGCTAACATGCACACCCTACGAATTTCTAAGGATACCGCCCGAGAGCATACACGCGTGGGGTGAGTCTAATGCAATAGCCTACATAAACTCAGTCTACGACGCATACACGGAGAAGCTCCCAGGCCCCTTCACAGTGCTGGTAGCCATAGTCGGTAAGGTACCTAGGTTTGGCCTATATGTAAGGGAGAACAGGGCCCCTAAGGCCATAGTGAGGGTTGATGCCGAGTTAAACCAGGTTAAGGCAGGTATGTTGGGCAGGATTATTGGGGAGTCCCTGAGGGGCGAAGTACCCTACGTGGATTACAGGGGCCATTGGGACACCAAGCTCTTGAAGTCATTCCTGGCAAGCTACGCAACATATTCACCAAACCCACTAGCCATAATAGGTGGCGTGAATCCTAATTGGAGGAGCTACCTAGGGATGGTTGATAAGGCTGACAGAATCGTCGTTAAAGATGAGGATTTGAAGTATGTTGAACCAGCGGATTACGACGCATTATTCATAGGGTGCCCACATGCGGACTTAGATGAGGTTAGGGAGGTTGTTGAAGTTATGAGGAAGCTCAACTTCCGTAGGCTCAAGAAGCCCCTAATAATTTCGACATCAAGGTTCGTTAAATCGCTTATAAGTAGTGAGGATTTGAGGAGGCTTGAGGAGGCCAACGTCATTGTAATAACAGACACATGCCCAGTCGTATCGCCAATAATGGCTAAGCTAGGGATTAGGAGGGTGGCTACACCATCACACAAGGCAATCTTCTACATGCCGAGGCTTGTCAACGTCGATGCGCTTCCATGTAGCCTGGAGGAGTGTTTAGTGAAAAATATTGAAGATTAAGCCTTTTGATATTAAGCAGTTTTTAACCTATTCACTTGTCTAAACCCAACATCTGTGTGCCGTAATACACCAGGTTCCCTACGTCCAGTGAGCCGAAGCCGTTAACAGGGTTCCATACGCATGGATTCTTAATAACCCAGCCATTAACCGCGGTGGCTCCATTCTGCCCATATATGGATGGGAAGAATAGGCCCTGGGTATTGGTACCGTAGCCGGCGGTTGGGTAGTAGGCGTTGCAGTATCCTGAACTAGCCTCCATAGCCCACAACTGGCTTAACGGTACGGCGGCTAAGCCTACCT
>CAYFHR010000143.1:0-2491 GCA_964343155.1 uncultured Thermoproteaceae archaeon
ATAAATGAGGGTTTAGACGTTGGTTTAAGGTTCACGTTAACGTCAAGGAACATAGACGACGTTCAACACTACATAGAGTTCGCAGTATCTTTAGGGGTTAGGAGGATAACCTTCTACCACCTCTCAGCATCTGGAAGGGCCCAGGGCCTGGAGAGGGATTGGTGGTATAGCCCTGGACAATACGTGAAATTCATCGAGGCCATAATCGACTACGCTAAGAAATATTCAGGGGTTATTGAAATAGAGACTACGCTAGGCCCATTCGACGGCATATACATAGCCCTGAGGATTGGCGGTGGTGAAGTATTGAAGTACCTAAACTTCGTGGAGTCGACGGGTGGGTGTGGTAGGAGGACTATTTCAATATACCCCAATGGCGACGTATACCCATGCCAATTCGTAGACTTCGTAAAGCTCGGTAATGTTAGGGAGATGAGCATTAAAGACATTTTAAAGAACCCCGCAGTTGAACTATTCATAAACACGGACAGGTATTTGAAGGGGCCTAAGTGTGGGTCCTGTATATTTAAGAAGTATTGTAAGGGCGGTGATAGGGTTAGGGCATTCTACATGGGCGGCGGCCTATACGGCGACGACCCACTATGCCCCATACCAGACCTGGTTAAGTCAGGCCACCTCAAGGTTCCTAAACCCTTGGTGGGGCAATCCTCCTGAACAGGTCCCTATCGATTAAAGACGCTATGACATACATTGCGTGGGACCAGGCCAACGGTATTGCCGATATTGGCCTACCGCTATTTTTATCAACCTGCTCAGGGAGCATGAATGTGCCTGTTGCATGTTTACGGGCCCAGTCGATGTATTGATTAGCCTTATTTAAATCGCCCCTAAGCTTATAGTATATCGCCAGCCAAAGCGTCGTTATTACCCATGGATTGCCCCCAAAGTACCTATCCTCAACATTCCTCCCAATACCCCCCACGCTGTATTTGAATGATGACTCTAGGTATTTTACATTAGACTCAGCCATATTGTCCTCAGGGTCTATTACGTTGAATGGGAAGACTAGGGCCAGTGTGTTTGAGTCAGCCACCTCAACCCTGGGCTTAACAATCTTCCTGAAGAACCTCCCATTCCACGCGTTCTCAATTAACGCGCCCCTAATAGCCTTAGCCAAGCCGCGCCACCTCTCAACCTCATCCTTAGCCCCAATAACCTCAGCCAATACTGAGCCGGCAGATAGGGCTGCGTAGGCTGAGGCATTGGTATACGTGTGGCTTCCCAAATGCTCCTCCCACGGGCCTACAGTTGGCGCCACTAGTCCGTCTTCATCAACGTTATCCTCAATGTATGTTAAAGCCGACTTAACCATAGGCCACGCCTCCTTAAGGAACCCTGAATCGCCAGTGGCCATGTAGTGTACGTAGGTTAGGAGCACCATTATTGCCGTTTCATCAAGCTGCATTGACCATGAGGGAGCCTTATAGCCATCTGCATAATACCTCTGTGAAAATGAACCCTTACTAGACTGTACCCTAATACCCCACCTTATGAATTTCAAGGCATCGTCGTGGAGGCCGGCCAGGTCTAGGGCTATTGCAGAATATGCAGCGTCCCTTGGCCAACAATACCTGTAGTCTGGCCATAGGGTTGGCGCAGCTATTATAGCGCCGCCCAGGTCTTGAAGTATTTTAATAGTCCATAGGGACCATTTAGCCAGTTCATCGCCAACATTAATCCCCCTAAGCCACCTGGCCCAGTAATCCTCAGCACTCCTCCTCAACGAGCCCTCATCACTATCCCTGAGCTTAACCAGCGTGTTTAATGCGGATTCCTCGTCAGGAGCCATTATTACATATAGTGTTAACGTGTCCACGCTCCTCATGCTCCAACCCAGGGCGAAGTTAACGCCCCTAACCCCCTCATATAGGCTTAGGTCGTTCCCCATGAGCTTGCCGTCGTATACGTCTGAGAATGCGTCTGAGTCAAGGCCCATCTGCCCAATCTGCCACTGCTGGGGAACCTTATCGGCGGATACAACCATTGAAATACCCCTCTTATACGTGACGACTGCGCCATAGTCGTGGTCGTAGTAGGCTGCATCAGCCGTATGGGTTTCCCACAGCTGCGGCGCGGTATAGTAGATGAATGTGAATCCGCTCGTTACGTAGAATTCAAACCTCCTAACCAAGACATCTAGGCTAGGCAGCACGTAGTCGTAGGCTACGATGAAGTCGCTGCCCCTACTAAACCTAGTCTCTAAGATTCCAGGGGCTGCAAACCTCTGCGATACGGACCAGTCGGTGAGCCAGTGGAAATACCTGTTAACATATATTCCGGGGAGTGATGAATGTATGTTCTGTGGGAACGATTTATTTGGGTAAAACAAATACCTCAACTCACCCCTACCCCCAATGACTGCAAGCATCCTATCGTTACCCAACGGCGTCTGTTCATAGACAACATCCATAGGTGTTTAACGCACCGCACCTAACTTAAATAAAATTAACTGACTGATTTAAATTAACGG
>CAYFHR010000144.1:0-2422 GCA_964343155.1 uncultured Thermoproteaceae archaeon
GTGCCCTGAGCCATTCGAAGTGCTCAACCCTCACGCAGATTTGCCTAACCGAGGTTTAAAAAGGGTGGCCAGCACACGTATTGTGATGAATCCTTCCAGGGCTGAACAGGTGTTGAGGAACCTAGGCTGACTAGTCGACAGCCGCCACAACCCTCCCCTTCACGTCGTACGGCGTCAGGTACTTCCTATAGACATGTATATTAACTATGTTTAGTATTAGGGCTGCTATGAATGGGGCTGGTATAGGTAGGTAGTCTAGCATGACTCCAGACGCCATTGTTGCCGATGCTGATGGTAGTAGCCTAGCAGCCTGGTTAACACCAGCGGTCGTTGACCTAGCCCTGGCACTCACAATACTCATCATTAGGGCCTGTTGGGCTGGGAGTGAAACTATCCTGAACATGACGTATATGAGGTATATTGGGACGGCGATGAATATTACGTAGGGTACATTCCCCATAATGTAGGCCATGAACGGTATTAGGACTAGGGCTGCAGTCGATATGGACCTAGTGACCACCACAGTCTTAACAAACCCCCACCTCTCCGTAAACACCGGGGTGGCTAGGGAGATTAGGGCTGCGGCCAAGCCCCCTAGGAAGAATATGTTTCCAACGGCGCCCTTAGATGCGTGGTAGAGGACCTCGAAGACGAGGGGTAGGAATGGCGTCACGAGGCCCTGGGCAGCCCCATTTAAGGCGCCCGTCAATGAAAATATCTTAATAACCCTCCTATCATTCTCGCTTAAGGCGGCTAAGCCTAAACCACCCCTCCTGGCTGGCTTAGCCTTAACGGCTGGGTCTGGCCTATGGTCACTGCTGATGGGCAATACAGCCAATACAGACATTGCCGATAACCCCAGTGAAATTTCGAAGACCTGGACGTAGCTTAAATGGGATAGGAGCGCCCCAACAGCCCCAGCTATGCCTGAGGCCAGGTTCAGCATCGAGTAGACCCTAGTCCTATCCGCGCCGCTCGTCTTATCCGCCAGTATCGCCGTCATCAGGGGCGCCGCGACAGCACCCATGCTGCCGCTTGCCAATACGCCCGCAGTCCCTATGTTGCCGAGTAGGGCTGCTAGGACTAGCAGCGGGTAATATTTCGTGAAGGTTATTATCGCTATTGAGGCTGGGAGCATCGACATCGTTATAATCAACACAAGCTTCCTATCATACTCATCGCCGAGCCTACCGAAGTAGAGCGACATTAAGGGCGCCGAGAAGGCCCCGGCTGCGAAGAATATGCCGATTAGGGTGAATGAGAGGTGGAGGACGTTGTAGAGGTATAGGCTAATAACAACACCCATGGCGCCTGTGGCGAGGCTCCTAAGAATCCTGGCAACCATTATGAGCGTAACATCCCTTGAAAAGGCCACAGGCCCGATATCGATTTACAAATATAAACCTTTCCCCTCAATAAGCCATGAAGCCCACGCAATAGGGCCAGGTTAACGCTGCTTCACGCCTACTGCAGCGCCCTGCCTAACATTGGCCTGCTCCTCAACATTCCTGTAGCCTAGGTATTGGGCTGAGGGGCAGGCCGTTGAGCATAGTAGGCAGTTTATGCACTTAGACTCATCAACCCTGAAGGAGGGGCCCTCCCCAATCCTCTGTAGGGCGCCTGTTGGGCACCATTGTATGCATAGGTTGCATTCACCACATATCGACGCCCTGGCTACTAGGGCCACGGCATCTAGGGCTAGCTTACCTGAGCTCGACGAAACCCTAACAACGCCACTACCCCTCTCGAACTTAACCACACCCCCCTTACCCTCAACCTCTATCGCCGATTCATCCGCCTTAACCCTCCCCAGCATCTTGGCGAACTCCCTCAACGTCAGCCAGTTCACCTCACGGCCACTATACACCTCGTACGCATCGTTAACCCTCCTAACCTCTATAGGCTTCCTTAAAGTGACCTTAACCTTAACCCTACTGGCCAGGTCGCCAGGTATCTGCCTCCTCCACCTCCATAGGCCGAGCCTCAGCGCATCTTCATCATCTATAATCTTCCTCAACTCCGCGTTAAGCCTATTTACAATATCTGGGTAGTATTCCTCAACAAGCTTGAGTTCAGCCAATTCGTTGGCTGGGCATATTAGGCACCCGAGCCTATCAAACCCCTTCAAATAGGCCTTGTTGTAGGGCAGGTTGTTCAGTGCTATGTAGCCCCACACCTCTAGCGCCGTCCAATCCTTTATCGGGGACACAACAATGTCGCTTGTGACCCACCTACTCACCGAAACCCTAGGCTGCCTAGCCCTCTGGGGTGATTCAAGGGCCCTCTGCCCAACGACGCTTACGACGCCTTTAGGGAAGTTTGCCTTAAACAGCTGGGCCATGGGGGCCAGTTTAATAACCTTACAACACCACCTATAGTCCCTGGCAGGCGGCCCAAACTCCCCTATAGCCCTCCAGAACCT
>CAYFHR010000145.1:0-2365 GCA_964343155.1 uncultured Thermoproteaceae archaeon
TAATACCTATGGCATACGGTATCGACCTCCCATGCAATGTATGAACCCCCTCAACATTCATGAAGTGGGGTATTTTGCCTGAACAGCCTATTCCCGAGACTACAACAACCTCCCTTGGACTTAAACCCAATTCGGCAAGGGCCTGGGTCTCGGCAGCCAAGATGCCGAAATTACCACAGCCAGGGCACCAATCAACCCAAGTCTTACTCCTGAAGTCTTGCGGCGTTAATTTAACCTTTATGGTGGCCTGCATATAGGTCGTTTGACTCGTCTAATTCTCTACTTATAAAACTTTCCCGATACACTAATATTTGCGATCAACTCCACCTTGCTGATTAAACGTATTTTTAGGCATATCTTAATTTAAATAGAGTTCCGTTAAATTAGCCTGGACTCCCTGCTGAACCTCCTGAACTCGAGTCCATACGTTTTAAGGTACCTGTAGGCTGATGCAGAGATCCAGTGGGCTACCAGGATTCCCCTGATAGTCCTGTTGGGGTTCTTATCCCTCATATAATCCACGTATCTTTTCAATTGATGTACAGCCTCAGGTGATGCCTCACCCCTCTTAACCTCCACAACAACAATATTACCCTGCTTATCCTCGCCCAAAATATCTATACTGCCTACCAGGGTCTCGTATTCGCGTTCAATGACCTTGAAGCCCTCCTCTATCATAGATGGGTTTGATACTATCGCATCCACGATATCCTTCTCAGTCCCTATAACCTTGAAGTCCTCCGTATACTCGACGTATGCCGAAAATATTAGGTATACCTCAGGTATGTTTATCGTCACGTACTCCCTTGGGCTATGCCTAATACTTCTCAGGGTTAAGATGTCCTCGCTTGATGATGCGAACAGCTGTGAGCCTGGAGGATTCCATATGATGGGCTTCTCCCTCCTAGACTCATGAATCATCAATGTGCCGTCCGGCTTAATCACAATTATCCTAGGCGCTAAACCCACCTTAGCCGAGGCCCTGCCTGTGTATGATGCCTCAACCTCCCCGAATAGTACAATGACCCTGCTGGCCTTATACCTATTTATGAACTGCGCAGCGTCCCTGGCGCTTGGCTTAACTAAATAGTCAAGCATCGTATATGTGGGTTATTGAGCTATTTATCGCTAACTTAGGTTAATGCTTTTATAGATGCACTATAAATCGGTAATTGTGAAGATTAGCGAGGCCCTCTGGTCATCCATAGTGGACATCTACGATGCCATAGTTAAGCACCCGTTCATAAGGGGCCTTACCTCAGGCGAGCTTGATGTTGAGAAATTCAAATACTACATAATCCAGGACTACCTATACCTCGGCGAGTATGTTAGGGCCCTGGCCGTGTTGTCGGCTAAGGCGCCTAGCATTGAGGCTTTAACAACATTTACCAGGCATATACTTGGGGCTGTTGAGGTTGAGCAGGCCCTACACAGGTATTACATGGGCTTATGGGGCCTCGACCCATCTAAATACGTCATGTCGCCCACGAATAGGGCCTACACAAGCTTCCTACTCATGGAGGCCTACTCCAAGCCATTCTACGAGGCCCTGGCCGCAGTCCTGCCATGCTACTGGATATACCAGAGGGTTGGCTTGGAGCTTGCCAAGTATGGTTCACCGAGGCCTGAGTATAGGAAGTGGATTGAGACGTATAGTAGCGTTGAGTATTCCAGGTCTGTTGAGGAGGCCTTAAACATAGTCGACTCACTCAACGTTACAGACGAGCAGTTGAGGGGTATGGCTAGGGCTTTTAGGCTGGCTTCAATATACGAGTACCTCTTCTGGGATAGTGCATATAGGCTTGAGCAGTGGCCATTCAGCCCCGAGCCTAAGCCTTAACAACCCCCTCAATCCTTGCTAAAACCCTAATACGCTCAACTGCATTTATCTCAATTAGGAAGTCCCTAACCGATGCAGGGACTAGGTTAACCCAACCCTCATCACCCCTAGCTATCATTAGCCTGATGTTTGACCCACTTAAATTATCCTTATCGAAGAGGGGCGTCTGTAGTGCAGGTATATTCCAGTACGTTAATGCAAGCCTGGTGAATGGATCATTGCTGTACACCATATCGAACCTGGGGCAGTAGTTCTTAACGTAGGAGAACCATATCGATGCCTGACCCCCAGTGTCCGGTATTGTACATATCGTATACTTCACCCCCACCTCATCTAGGACTGATGTAACCATCTCAATCCTCTCACCTGCAGTTAAAGGGTTCCTGAATGTGAATGCCTGGTTTGATGAACCAATACCTATAATGAGCCTATCCACACCACCCCTATTGATAATCCACTCAATGGCCCTAAGGTGCCCTAGGTGCATTGGCTGAAACCTACCTATGAAGAGGGGCTTCACATAGA
>CAYFHR010000146.1:0-2264 GCA_964343155.1 uncultured Thermoproteaceae archaeon
GTTACTTACATCGGCCTAAAAATAGCGATACGGCACCTTAATAAGCAATGATCACACTACATGGTTCACACACTTACAATTAAATAACTATTGGAAGCCTCAGCTGAGTTAGCTGGCTAGGTTAAGGATAATGGTTCATGGTAACTGCATGGATGTATACTACATCAGGGATGGTGAGGCCTTCGCAGAGCTCCATCATGTGGATTCGTTAACTGGAAAGACCTAGATTAAAGGTATTTGTTAATGATTTTCAGCACCCTGATACTTCATCAAGGTCAGTGATGGCGGTCCTCAACATCGCTAGCTACTGGCTAGCTGCCTTATAAATTCTTCAACAATATTGACAAATTCCTCAGGTTTATCTAAATATGCCGCATGCCTAGCCCCCTCAATGAATACTACTTTAAATCCAGCCCTTGCTAATAGGTCCGCATTATACCTGGGTGATACATCGTCTTCACTACCCCATATGCCCAACACAGGGACCCTTATGTTAGATAACCTTATCCTACCTACCCCAACTGGGCCTATGACGACTGCTCCCAATGCATCATAGCCCAGCGCCAGGTATCTTAACACGGTTTCGCCACCTATAGATGCCCCTATTAGGATTGGCTTGCCGACATTTAATGCCTCTAAGACGGCTCTAAGGTGCCTTGCGTAGTCGTCTTCATGCCTCCTCTCGAAGTGGTCGCTCATGGACCTTGGGCCATAGGGCATGTCTACTGCGTATACCTTATACCTATTTTCAAATCTGCTTAGGCAGCATTGCCTCCATGTGTCTGCGCTGAAGCTTAACCCATGTACAAATACGAGGTTTAATGACCCTGAACCACCCTCAAGGACCCTAACCCTAAGGTTATTTACCGTTAGCCACCTTTCAGATGCCATACTTCTAAGGCCTATTAAGGTATATAATTGTTTCTTAAGGCCTTTTAACGCTGTCGACGGTCACGTATTTTACGCCCAATACGTCTGAGAGCTCCTCAGCCTCCCTATTCTCCTCCTCACCCATCAGGAACTTCTCATTGTCAGACACCACGGCGTATTTGCCGTGGCTATGGGTGAGTAGGTACATTTCCCTGACCTTAATCTGGCCAAGCCTATCAATGTTTACCAACCTCTCCTTAACCCTATTCTCAGGATCCTTAACGGTTATTGCCCATTCATCTACAATGTCTTCGCCAAATAGTTCAATCAATATTTGCGCCTTCTCAGCACTCATACCAATACTCCCCCTCTCATATTCATACACCGCCTTCCTGCTGACTGATAGTAACTCGGCCAAGTCGCCTAGGCTTAACCCATACCTCAGCCTCCTCTCCTTAAGCAGCTCACCCTTAACCTTAACCTTAATGACTCCTCCCTCACTTTTAAGCCTAATAGGCTCGCCTGTCAGGACCCTGTTCAACGTCTCGACGTTCATTAGCGGTAGCCCTATGTGCTCATACATGACTCCGTTCTTTAACCTCTCATTATTCCTGGTCTCGGTAACTATAAGCGGCTTCACACCAAAGGCCTTATACATGACTGCCAGGTCTATGAGCTGGCTCCTAGGTATCTTAGACAGGTCTTGGGCGACCTTAAAGGCCATTACGCCAATCTTATCAACCCTAGACACTATAGTATATGAGTATTTATCCTCCCAGAAAACCATAACCTTAGCCCCAGTTACATAAAGCTTCTCCGTAATCCTCTCGACCAATTCGTGAACCTCCCCCTCAGTCATCCTACAGCCTAATATAGTGTTGCGGGTTTAAAATACTTATATGCACTAAAATACGTCGACTCTCCACATCACCTGGAGTTACACTAATAAGCACCCATGTTGAGTAAAGCCTATGGAGGATAGGTACATTGATGTTGGTTTGAGGAGCCTTAGGGATTCATACATCCTGCTATTTATTTCACTAATAATGCTGATGGCAACGTATATAATAGTACTTGGGTCGCTGGTCCCTAAACTGCTGTATGGCGTAGGCAACGTAAATTCAATAATAGCTGCGGTTAGGCATTGGTTAAACAGCCCCGCCGCATTAAGTATAGGCATATTGTCCATATTGGCTGTGCTGCTTTCCATAGCATCCCTGGCCCTCCAGCTCAGGGGCTTCGTAAATCTTGCTAAGGTTAATAGGGGTAGGTATGGCTTAGGTATTTTAGGCATAGTACTTATCCTATTTGGCCTTGCAATAGCCTCAATATCCTTGGCTGAATTTTACCTAACTACAAGGAGCCTATATATCAGGTATCAGGCCGTTAGCTTT
>CAYFHR010000147.1:0-2262 GCA_964343155.1 uncultured Thermoproteaceae archaeon
CCCCCGAGGGTTTTCCCGAGGGGGGAGCCTGCCGCTCCCAATGGCCCGAGGTGCGGGTGGCGGGTGCATACCCAGCCAGCCCGATGCCGGTGGCTTGGGTGGTAATGTTTATTAAACCCCCTTCAGGCTAGCCCCTGGGCCCCGGCCCAGGCCCTGTGGGCGGCCTGCCGCGCGGCGGTGCGGCTGTGATGAGGTGGGGATGGTTGGATTTGATGATTTTAAGTTCCACGCGCTGATTTTGGAAAAACAATTTTACATAATCGACTATTTTTAATATAGGCTACCTGAGCAGTATTAGGGCTACCAGGCCGTATAGGGCTATCGTCTCCACGAAGGCCAGCACTATGAAGAATATTACCAGGTCCCTCTTCTCAACAGACGCAGACGCTATGGCTGCGCCTGCAATACCCATGCCTATGCCTGCGCCGACGGCCGCTAGGCCGAAGGCTAGCCCAGCCCCAATGTACCGGTAGCCTACCTGCTGGTCTATTTGAGCATGCATTACCGGCGCTGCCAGCATCCACGCCAGCGTTAGTATTAGTAAAATGTGCCTCTTATCCATGGCTAACTTCATTAGGCCAACTTTTTAAGCATTAACATAAGTATTGCCCGTGAATATAATTGTATTGAGGGCTAAGGGCGAGGGGGAGGTTGAGGAGGGCGTATTGGAGGTCCCTGTGCTTAAACCCGTGCCTGAGCCAGGCTTCAGGGATAGGGTTAGGGGGCTGTGTGCGCAGGCCTGGGACGCTGCAGTATTCATGAGTACAGTCGCCGTTGAGTTGGTGGCCCAGGCCATCGATAGGCCGTGTTGGGGCCTTGCAGTGGCCGTAGGCCCATCAACATGTAGGGCTGTTGAGGAGCACTTCGAAACAAGGTGCGTTAAGCCCACGAAATACTACAGTGGGGGCGTTGTTGAGTTGGTTAGGGGCTTTGGAAGGGTCGTGGTCTTCAGGTCGAGTGAGGCGTCGAGGCCGCTCAACATGCCTAACGCCACTGAGGTTGGCTTATATAGGCTTGAACCCCTGTGGGATAGGGTTAGGGAGGTTGAGGAGGTTATCAGGGCCTGGGAGGGCGGCAACGCCGAATACGCAGTCATAGTCTCAAGCCCCAGGGTTGCCGAGGTATCCCACAGGGCCCTGTCGATGGTTAGGAGGGGTATTGTAGTCGCCATAGGCCCCACGACGGCTGAGCGCCTGAGGAGCCTAGGCATAGCCTGTGAAATCCCCGAAAACTACACCATAGCCCACGCGGTGGATTACGCGAGGCGCAGGTTAAACAGCCTTAAACAGTGAGGCAGCGCATTTTAACCATAGGCGCCCGCCTAGCCTATGGATTATTCGCAGAGGCCGCTCCTAGTATTCTGGGAGGTCACAAAGGCATGCCCATTAAGCTGCAGGCACTGTAGGGCCAATGCAATATTGAAGCCCCTGCCGGGCGAGTTGACGACTGAGGAGGGCTTCGAACTACTGAGGCAGGTTGCTGAGTTCGGTAAACCATACCCAGTCGTCGTCTTCACCGGAGGGGACCCGTTGATGAGGAGCGACATATTTGAGCTACTGGACTACGCAAAGTCGCTCGGCATACCGGCCGCGCTGGCGCCTGCAGTGTCTGAAAGGCTCCTCGACGAGGACGTCTTAAAGTCGATTAAGGGCTCGGGGGTCTATTCAGTTTCAATAAGCCTAGATGGAGCCACCCCAACGACCCACGACTACATCAGGAATAGGGAGGGGGTCTTTGAGATGACTATGAAGGCCCTGAGGATGATTAGGAGCCTCGAAATACCAGTCCAAGTCAACACAACGGTGATGAAGGTAAACGTCCATGAACTACCCATGGTTGTTAAACTGCTGAGGGAGCTTAATGTGAGGGTTTGGGAGGTCTTCTTCCTAATACACGTCGGTAGGGGTATTGAGCTTGAGGCCCTGAGCCCTGACGAAACGGAGGACGTCGTCAACTTCCTGTACGACGTCTCTAAATACGGCTTCGTGGTCAGGACCGTTGAGGCCCCATTCTACAGGAGGGTTGCCATACAGAGGTTCGCCGCCGAGTCAGGCCTAGCCAAGGTTGAGCTTAGGCATGGCCCACTCTACAGGCAGTTGATGGAGGGCTTAACCAGGCTAATGGGAAATCCACCCAGGGCTGTTGATAGGCCTAAAATAGCCAGGACTAGGGATGGGGACGGCGTAATATTCGTAGCCTACAACGGCGACGTATCGCCAAGCGGATTCCTACCGATTAAACTGGGCAATGTGAGGGAGGAGG
>CAYFHR010000148.1:0-2261 GCA_964343155.1 uncultured Thermoproteaceae archaeon
TTCAAGTATACTGACCCCAGGCTGGACCCTGTTTAAAACCCTCTTGAAAACAGCATTCAGTATCTTCCCAGCCCTCCTGAACTTATCGTAGTCCCCATTCATTTAAGGAAACTTGCCTAAAATGCGTATAAAGGTTTCCCGCCACCCATTTTAGTGGAAGTGGCTACTGTATCTGGACCCCACTGTAGTTTAGGACCTTTTTAAGGAGCTCAGCCTCAGGGGGTACTCCAACGAACTCTACATCACCTGTAGTCCCCTCATTCCTCAAAACTACTGTTGGTACAGCCGTTACGCCATACATGTCCGCTATGTCGGGTTCCTCATACGCCTCAACCACAATGGACCTAACCTTACCCTGGCTCTCGAAGGCGAACATGTTGGCTAGTAGGACGGCGTATGGGCAGTATGGGCATGATGGGGTAACGACAGTAACAACCTCAACAACCTTAGCGTCCTGGCTCTTGGATAATTGAGCCAGCGTGTTCTTAGTCCTAGTCCTTAAGCCAGTCTTACCACTGGACATCCTCGTAATAGTCTCTATCAACGCCCTAACCTCCTCACCCAGCGGTGCCCCAAGATACCTTATGATGCCGCCGTTAATATACAGTATAGGTACCCTATTTGGCTCAACACCAATCTTAAGGTAGTCTTCACTGCCTGAATCAACGGGGTGCTTATTAACGACAAGCTTGCCGCTGGGCGCCAGCTCAGCTAATAGGTCTATCAACTCCTCAGTCGGTATACACCAGTTTGTGTCCCTATTGGCGCATGTTTTAGATGTGAAGAAGTCGAAAACCACAGGGTTAACCATCTGGGATAACATCTCCCTTATAATCTCCTTAGTCTCTTCATCAACCTCTATATGAACCTCCTGGGGACCTGACGGCGGCGTTAATGGTGTAGTGGACATAGTTTAACTACGTGACACCGCCTTTTTAAAAATCTTTCGGGTAATGATTAAAGTTAAGTAGCCACGAGGCCGCATGGCATATTCTTAAAGATGTAGGCGATACCTAATATATTTCTGAGGGCTAAACATCAGATCTCAGCACCATGCATGTAATTGCCATACTTCTCGATTAGGGGCATAAGCTTCATCGGGGTTTAACATGGCTAATCCGCCATATTGGCCTCTTCATAAATTTAGTATAATGCACTTATGAGAAGTAGTCTAGTATGCTTTTACCCTGCTTGCCTGTTAACTGGCCTTCAGTTACCCCAAATGGTTCAAGTATCCTGAGGGCTGCTGGCACTATTTGGCTCGTTATGTAGTATTCTACGTCTATTTTAGATGGGTCCTCAACCATTATGTATGGGTATGCTTTATTGGCTAATTTGTCACCAGGCGCCTTAACTATCACGAAGCCTACCGTGTCGCCCTTACCCACCTTAAACCCCCTCTCTATGAGCCTCCTAGCCGCCACAACATGGGGCTGAACTGCCTTATATTCGTCAATGTCCTTGTCCAGCGTCTTCCAGATTATCAACTCGTCTATGGTGAATTTACCCTCCCTAAGCCTCTGGATAACGCCCCTAACGTAGTTTACAGCCTCCTGAACACCCCTGGTTAAGACTATTTTAGCAACATTCTCCTGAACCTCCTTAGCTAGGTCGCTCCAGTCGCTTCTAACAGCCTCAAAGCCCACTATGTCCACTTCACCATCCTTAGTCAACCCAACATACCTCTTCTTGGATTCCGTGAATATGACCTTGTCATACACCTTATCCACCTTGACCTCAAACCCCATTTCATTAATCTTTGAGACTAGCGCATCAACCTTCCCCTCGATGTTGGTTACGAATAGGCTGTCTGTATCGCCATATATTACTGTTAGCCCCAGGTCCTTCGCCATGGATATGGCGGTCTTAAGTAGATGCCTCCCCCAGGCTGTTACGGCCTCAGCAACCTCCCTAATATACCACCTGGCCCCCTGCCAACCGCAGTACCCATACATTGCGTTAGCCATTATTTTAAGCGCCCTCTGCCTCTCATTCAGCAGGTTCCATTCAGGTGAACCCTCAGGGTACTTAGCCATTTCGGCCTTAGCCCTACGCCTAGCCTCAAGCAGCATGCTTAGCAGTGATGCATATAGGCCTGGTGGGCTCTTCCTAAACCTGTAGCCAACCTCCGGGGCCTCGTAGTATTCGCCCACCTCATCTCCGCGTATCAATGTGTCAGGCGACACATTGTACCTAAGCATTATGCTTGGGTACATGGATGAGAAGTCTATTACGGCAATATTCCTGTGCAGGCCTGGCTT
>CAYFHR010000149.1:0-2240 GCA_964343155.1 uncultured Thermoproteaceae archaeon
TGGCGCCGGGGCCGGGATTTGAACCCGGGCCCCCTTTCGGGGATGGGCTTAGCAGGCCCACGCCTTAGGCCAGCTCGGCCACCCCGGCTACTTTGTTTGTAGGCCTTGGTGTTTTAAGCGTTTCTGCCTCATTGGGTTAATGTTTTTAAGGGCTTTTTACCGCAGGCTAATGTGGCTGGTAGGGGTGGTAGCCTTAATGTTATTAAGGAGGGGTTAGTATACACGGCAATATTCATCGTCATAATTGCCGTCTTCCTAATGGGCTTCTGGAACATTGTCGCGCCCACGGGCGTTAGCCCATCAGTAGTTCAAACAGAATGCGGCGCCGCATATGGATCCTCAGTAATTGCCTCAGCCATCTCGGCGGGCCTTGCCGCCTATTCGGTCTACCGCTCATTGAGGAGCAATAGGTTTGATGACGTTGCCTTATTCACGCTAGTTCTAGCAATATTGATATATGCCCTCACCGCATATTCACTATACAACTTCACATCCGGCCTATGTTAACCATACTGCTCTACCTGGGTTTAATCCTTGCAATACTGCATGTTGCAGCACCACTACTGTATTACTATAGGGCTCTGGGGTGGGCTAAGAGGCCCTGGGGCATTAACCCCATTGATGTAGATCCACCGAGGGTTTCGATAATAGTGCCTACCTACAATGAGGCAGATTTAATATACGGCAAGTTAAGTAACATAGCCTCACAGGACTATCCACGAGGCCGCATAGAGGTTATTGTGGCGGACTCAAGCACAGACAACACCCCTAAGATTGTTGAGGAGTGGGCTAGGGGTAATAGCTTATTTAAAGTTAAGTTGATTAAGGTTGAGGAGAGGGGTAAGGTCAACGCGCTGAATGAGGCGTTGAGGCATGTTGAAGGCGACGTAGTAGTGGTAACTGACGTAGACTCACTGTGGGAGAGGAATTCCCTTAAAAATGCCGTGAGGTGGCTTTCAATACCCAGTATCGGTGTTGTGTCCTGCGTTAAAAGGCCTATAAACGGCGGTAGTGTTGAGGAGGCCTACAGGGACCTATACAACATCATAAGGGTTGGCGAAAGCAAGGCATACTCAACACCGATAATGCATGGCGAGCTACTAGCCGTAAAAGGCGGCTTAATCAGGGAGTTGAATGGGTTTGCAAGGGATGTTGGGGCAGACGACTCATACATGGGCCTCTTAGCCATTTCAAGGGGGTTTAGGGCAATAGTACCTGAGGACGTCGTCTGCCTGGAGTATGTGCCGAGGAATATCATCGATTATGTTAAGTGGAGGGCTAGGAGGAGCCAGCACCTGGCTCAAAGCTTCATAAAGGGTATTAGGCTTAGTAAGCCGAGGGGATTTTCGAAAATATTCAACATTGAGGCATACCTACACTTAATTAACCCATGGATACTCCTAGCCTCCGTGGTGCTCCTCGTACTGTCCAGGAGCATCATTGGCCTAGCCGTAGTTTCAGCAGGCCTAATAGCCCTGGCCTGGAGGCCCTTCAGGGCTTGGGTTATTCAGCAATTCATGTTAATGTACGGGATGTTGAGGAATGTTAAGGGGAGGGAATTGGCCTGGGAGAAGGTTAGGAAGGGTTAACCATTATCCTGGCCTACGAGGTAGTATGCGTTCTTAGCGCCGCCTGGGATAATGTTCAGCTCAATAAGCTTCCTTAAAGCCCTTCTAACAGCCTCCCTAACCCTACGCCTACCCTCAAGACCCCCCGTTAGCCTAATGGCTGTGAGCCTAATGCTCCTATTCTTAGCCAACTCCCTTAAAATCTCCCTATCCTCATCACTAAGCGGTATATTGTACGTCAAGGCTAGCCTGGCGATCTCATAGGGCTTAAGGCCTGCTGAACCATCGTCAATTATGTTGAGCCTCTCAACAACCTTAAGCACAATCACTGTGAAGACCTCATCATCCCTAACACCCTTATATATCCTTTTAAGCTCCCTGATAAGCTCCTCCCTATTCCTAAATCCCTCAAGCTTAGCCTCATCGTCTGAGAGGTCTTTGAAGGCCTTATAGTAGACGTTCACAACCTCAGCCTTAGCAACTATGGAGCCTCCACTATGTATATAGACTATCTTTGATTCAGGCTTAACAACCCCCCTCCTTATGGTTGCAAAGGTGCCTAACTCAAGCTTCCTCAAATACCTGGAATCCAACATAATGTGGCTACCTAATCTAAACTCCTTAACCATTCAATCAAACCCCATATGGAGGCTTAAAAACACTTACCCCTTT
>CAYFHR010000150.1:0-2219 GCA_964343155.1 uncultured Thermoproteaceae archaeon
ATTATTGCCCCTAGGCTCTTCCTGGCGTCAACATATACGTAGCCCCCACCCTTAAACTTACCCTCCTGCTCTATTAAGGCGCCTGCCTTCATCAATGCCTTTAAGGCCTCATCAAGGTTCTCGACATTGAATGCTATGTGGTGTATCCCTGGGCCATGGTTCTTGAGGAATTCGCTCCAGGTGCTTGGCTCATCAATAGGCTGTATCAGCTCTATTGTAATGTTGCCCAGCCTGAAGAATGCTAGCTTAGCCCTAGCCCTCGATGGGGACCCCCTAAACATCATCTTCGTCTTCTCCCACTCCTCAGTCTCAATAATTTGGGGTACTTCAACGCCAAGTATTGACGCCCATAGTTTAGCAGCCTCCTCTATATTTGGGACGACTATCGCAACCTGCGCAACCTCCCTGAACTGGGTATTAGCCATAGATCTGGCTCAACAACTCCTTTAAATTATTAACCTCATATGAAGCCTAGCCTGGTCAGCAGCTCCATGGCGTTGTGCTCTTTACTCAACTTAACGTAGGCCTTCTTCTCACCCTCCATCGTTATCAAGGTCCTAACCTCATCAACCTTGACCCCATACGCCTTCTCAACATACTCCTTAATCACCCTCTTATTAGCCTCCCTGGGCACTATGACTGTTATCGTGTTCTCCCTCTCCGCAAGCCTAATGGACTTCTCCGTTACGACAAATCTAACTATAAGGGGCCTCTCCATGGGCACCACCTCACATGAATAGTGAAGCCTCCTTAAGCCTATTTAAGGCGCCCAATGTCCATAGCGTTAACCTGCCCGGCACACCACCTGGGGCTAGGTGGAGTATGCTCAGTGAATCAACGTATATTGCGTCGACCCCGGCCAGATTCCTGGCGGCCCTTATAACCGGGGCGTCCTTATTCGAAACCACCACCAGGACGCTCTTAGGCTCCTTATACCTCCTACCCCTCATCTTCCCCTTACCAGCCCTAATCCTCACCTTACCCCAGGCCCTCTCAACGTCGCTCCAAAGGCCTAATGCCTTGAAGACCTCCTTAACCCTGCTCGTCGACTCTACCTTCTCAAACTCATCAACGACTACGAGGGGTATTGCCTTAACGTCGCCGACTATGTGGCCCCTCGCCGCCACTAGGTCAAGTATTGCCGTTGCCGCTATCGCCGACCTTATTGCAAGCCTCCTCTCCTTGCGGTTAATCCTCTCGTGGAGTATCTTCTCAACCTTGGGTGGGTGGGCCCTCCTACCCTTGACGACGTTTGGGGCTCTTCTAGCCCTAGGCCATAGGCTGCCCTTAATCCTGGGGACCCTTGCAATGCCAAGCCCTGTACCGAAGCTTACTGCAGACGTCCTCAATCCAGCCTCAGGGTCTGTTCCCTTGGGCTGGAACCTTGCGGATAAGGCGCTTAGGTAGGCCCTCCTAATTATATCGAACCTTATCGGCGCCTGGAATTGTGGGGGTAGCTCAACCTCACCCACCAGGCTGCCGTCTAGGTTAAACACCTTGGCCTTAACGGGCGGTTGGTATATTGGGTTGAGGAGCCTGTCTAGGGGCGACATGTTAGGCCACCGGTATTGGCTGTGTGCTTATCCAGGTTATTGTAGGTGCCTGCACGTTAACGTAGTCGTAGCCCAGCGGCGGCCTTACCGGGTATCTTAGGGCTATGAGCCTCTTAACGATGCCGGGCACAGAGCCTTCGACAATAATGTAGCCACTCCTTATGATGCCGTAGTGCGTGAAGCCTCCCTTAGGCGTAACCTCCTGCCCATTATCGCCAATCTTCAGAATCCTCTTATTATACTCGGTCCTCCTCTGGAACCCCATCTGGCCCTGCCTAGGCTGCGTGAACATGACGGCGGGCTTAGGGCCTATTGTACCAGTCCTCCTCGAACCCTTCCTATGCTTATGCCACCTGGGCAGTATCTTAACGCCAAACCTCTTGACAACGCCCTGGGTCCCCTTACCCTTAGTAACCCCTATCACGTCGACCAGCTGCCCCGGCTTAAAAACCTCCTGGGGCCTAACCTCCTTACCAAGTATCGAAGATGCGTATTGGAATATTTCATCTATTGATGGGACTCCGCCAACAGGTATTTCAAGTATTTCAGGGGTCTTCTTACCTATGCCAGCCTTGTACGGCTGCGTCATTGCAATGACCCTTATTTGATCAATCTTACTCAACATGGATTTAATATTGTTCAGATGGGGCTCCGTATCGAACTTAT
>CAYFHR010000151.1:0-2215 GCA_964343155.1 uncultured Thermoproteaceae archaeon
TTCTATGAATTTCCTGGCCTCTAAGACCTCTTCATCAAGCCTCTCCTTAATGTCCTGGCCCCCGACGTCGATGGCTATGTATCCTGTGAATTTGTATTTAGCCAACTCCTCGAATACGGAGTCCCAATCCACGACGCCTCTACCTGGGGCCCAGTGGTAGTTGTCTCTACTGTCGTTGTCTGAGGCGTGTACGTAGAATATTCTACTGCCGAGCTTCTCTATGGACAGTGGTATAAGCTCCTTAGCCGCGTTCAAATGCCCAACATCGAGTACAGCCCCGAAGTTTTCCTCACCGACGTCGCGGATTAGCATTAGCATTGCGTCGCTGTTGCTTACGGTTTCGCCAACCCTGGGCTCTATGGCGAATTTTAAACCATATTCACCCGCAGCCCTGGCACACCTCTTCATCACGTCAACGAGCATCCTCCAGAAGCCTCCCCATGAAAAATCCCTAGGTATCCTAACCCTATACCTCTCGCCAAACACTATGCCTGTTGAATACGGCCTCGACCCAATGAACTCGACTGGTGGGGTGAATGTGTCTGTTTGCGTTAGGTTTGCGTTGAAGTATACTGCAAGCTCGACGCTACGCCTAAACAATTCAACCCCCCTCTCCCTAACGGCATCTACAGGTGATAGTAGTTGTGGGAATATTCCAGCCACGTTAACAACCCTCAACCCCCTAGACTCAATATAGTCCCTTAACCTAGCCTTCTCACCCTCAACAGCCCTCAAATTATCCTCACCATAGACCTCGATTTCAATAGCCCTGAAGCCTAGCCTAACAGCATCATCAATAAACCTGTAGAAGTCGCCTATGCTGGGTGGGTAGCCGTACCTGGTTATTGCATATAGCCAAGCCAGGTTAACCCTCGGCTCAGGCATACTACATAATATGCGCCTTATTTAACAGTATTTCTCTAGAGGAATAAATTATAGTAAGTTTACGAATCCACATTTATTAAACTTCACATAAAATACACTACCGTGAGCCAGGGCGTCAACACTAATGTTAAGGGGGTTAAAATATGTGTGATTGGCGCTGGGAGCCACACGTTCATTGCAAGTATATTGAGGGACTTGGCATTGGCGAAGAGCCTTCATGGGGTAACCCTATCCCTCATGGACATTAATGAGCATAGGCTTGAGAGGAGCTACATATTGGCTAGGAAATACTTCGAGGAACTTAAAGTGCCCATAGGCCTTGAAAGGACTACTGACGCCAAGGCGTGTATTGAGGGCTCCTCATTTGTGATAAACCTAGCCTTCGCAATAGGTTACGGTAACTGGGGCATCATGGTTGATGTAGCTGAGAGGCACGGCTACTACAGGGGTATTGACGCAACCGAGTGGAATATGGTTTGCTGCTACCCAACCTTAACAGGCTTCAAGCAGTATGAGGTTGCCTTAAACATAGCTAGCCTCATGGAGGAGTATGCTAGGGATGCCTGGCTAATACAGGTCTCAAACCCAGTACTTGAAACAACAACGCTAATACATAGGCTTCACCCAAAGCTTAAGGTAGTGGGCTACTGCCATGGGGCGGCGCACGGCGTTGAACTGCTGGCAAGGAAGGCCCTCAAAATAGACGTGTCTAAGGTTGAGTGGCAGGCAGCGGGCCTAAACCACGTAGTCTTCCTAACAAGGTTCAGGTATAATGGGGAGGACGCATACCACCTGATAGACGAGTGGGTTAGTAGGTTTGAGGAGTTTTGGTCAAGCTACGTGCCTGGGCCCTGGGAGGAGACCTTGAGTAGGGCTGCTGTAGACATGTATAGGCTATATGGCCTATATCCACTTGGAGACACTGCAAGGAGTGGTACGTGGAAGTATCATAGGGATTTGAGGACCAAGATATATTGGTATGGCCCTATAGGCGGCGTCGACTCCGAGGTTGGGTGGGGTATTAGGATGCTGCTTAACCAGGAGTCTGAGGCCAGGCTTGAAAACGCGGCATTCAACCCAAACGTCAAGGCCACTGAGGTTTACCCGCCTGTTAAAAGTGGTGAACACATAATAGACTTCATAGACAGCGTCCTCAACAACGTTGAGAGGAGGATGATGCTGAACATACCTAACAATGGGGTGTTGCCGAAGCTTCCAAGCGATATAGTTGTCGAGGTCCCGGTATATGTCAGGGGTGAGTCCATTAGGCCTGAGGCCGTTGAGAATATACCAGGTAAAATGTATCCATACGTCTGGTACCCTAGGATAA
>CAYFHR010000152.1:0-2177 GCA_964343155.1 uncultured Thermoproteaceae archaeon
ATAATGCTGGCGGCTGCCTGTCCTCCATCACGGTGGTTAACAATTTAAGGCCGTGGAGGGGGTGTGGGTGTGGATATTGAGGGGTTTAGGAGGGAGGTCAGGGCCATTATTGATAGCGACAGGATTATTGAATCACCCATAGAGCTTGCACTTTACTCGTACGATGCATCACCCGCTGAGGAGGCTTTACCAAGCATGGTTATTCAACCGACGTCAACCAGGGAGGTTTCTGAAATTTTGAAGTTGGCAAACAAGTACCTTGTCCCAATAGTCCCCAGTGCCGGTAGGACTAGCCTCCATGGAGGCCCAATACCATATGGCGGCGCGGTCGTCCTGGATTTAATGAGGATGAATAAGGTAATTGAGGTTAAGGTTGACGACGGCTACGCCCTAGTTGAGCCTGGGGTTAGGATAGATGAGTTGAATGCCGAATTGGCCAGGTATGGCCACTTCTTCCCACCAGACCCCGCATCATCAATGTCGGCCACCGTTGGAGGGGCGATAGCAAATGGTGCTGGGGGCATGAGGGGTGCTAAATATGGCACGGTTAAGGATTGGGTGCTTGGGGCTGAGGTAGTTTTACCAACGGGTAGCGCAGTGTTTATGGGTTGTAAAACCTTGAAGTGCAGGGTTGGCTACGACCTACTCAGCCTGATAATAGGCAGTGAGGGTACATTAGGCATAGTCACTAAGGCCTACCTGAAAATCTGGCCCCTCCCTGAGGCTGTAATTAGGCTTAGGGCATTCTTCAGGAATGTTGAGGACGCCGCCAGGGCTGTTGGGGCCATTAAGGCTAGGGGGATTAGGCCGCTGATAGTTGAGTTCATGGATGGTGAAGCCATGTCGGCCGTGTCCCAATACATCAGCGACTTCCAGTATCCCCAGGGCTCTGAGGCAATGCTGATAATAGACGTCGACGGCCCCCCTGAGGCCGTTAGGAGGTACGCCAAGGAGGTTGAGGATGTTGTAAGGGGCGTCGGAGGCTTCGACATCTGGTGGTCCATGGATAGGGATGAGATGGAGAAGATATACCTGGCCAGGAGGGCGGCATACCCAGCCCTACTAAGGCTCTATAAAGGTAGGAGGGTCATGCCTGAGGACATTTCGGTACCACCATCGAGGCTACCTGAGGCCGTGAAGGGTATTAGGGAGATTGCCAGGAAGCATAATGTACCCATAGTGACGTGGGGGCACGTCGGCGACGGGAACCTACACCCAAACATAATATATGACCCTAACAATCCTGAGGATTTAAGCAAGCTTAAGGGGATTATAAGGGATGTTGGCGAACTAGCCCTAAGCCTAGACGGGACTGTGAGTAGTGAACATGGTATAGGTGTTCTTAAGAGGGAGATGCTTGTGAGGGAGCTTGAGGTCAAGGGGCCTGAACTAATCAGGTTAATGAGGGAGATTAAGAGGGTCTTCGACCCAAACAACATACTCAACCCAGGTAAGGTGATTCCACCTGAGTGAAGCTGAACAATTAGCCAGGGTTGTCGCCAAGTATAATCTAACGCAATGCGCCAGGTGTAACTTCTGTGAGGCAGTATGCCCAACGTACGTAGCCACCAGGGCTAGGTCCAGTGGCCCAAGGGGGAGGGTTTGGACAATAATATACGCCTCTAGGGGGCTTAAAGTAACTCAAATAGAGTATGCGGGCCTATTAACATGCCTAAACTGCAAGGCCTGTGAAAAGGTATGCCCAGCCGGCCTGATGATAGGGGATGCTGTACATGAGGCCAGGCAGATTTTAATAAGCAATGCCCTTAAGGCCACCGCCTAGGTTGGCTATGGGCGATTAGTATCAATGCAGCCACTATGAGTATGGCTACGGAAATTTCGAGGTATTGCTCATAGGGCGCTAAGCCCCCTGATGCAGCCACCGTTAACGTTACCGTATTATTGAGGCTTAACGTAATATACCTGGTGGCGTTGATTACCGTCGTCTCAGTAGTGGTACTAGTGATTGTGCTAGTATACGTCACCGTTGTTGTGGCCTCTAACGTTTTCGTAACAGTGACTGTAGTATTGATAGGTATTGTTAACGTTGACGCTTCAGTAACCGTCACGGCCGGTACCTTAACTAACCCACCCCGCGCTAATTCGTAAAATTGAATTAAAGTATTGTTGAACTGCATATAGTCCGGTTTACCAGGAGCAACCACGACAGTTCCATT
>CAYFHR010000153.1:0-2161 GCA_964343155.1 uncultured Thermoproteaceae archaeon
GCTTAGGACGCAGCATATTGCCCTTATGGGCTCGTCAAGGTTGGGCATCTTTAAATATTCGGCATTTGTGAGGTGGGTCAAATTCTTGTTAACCCACCTAACCAACTCCTGTAGGTTATCAAGGCCCCTGCACCTACTGGCCTCCTCCCTGAATGGCCTTGCCTTACCCCTCTCCAGGTAGGGTAGGTATGTTAACTCATCCCTACGCCTACCCCTAACCCTGACCAGTTTGAAGAACCTGGCCAGGTTCCTTACGTGGACTGCTATTGATTCTTCAAGGCCCCTGGCCGCGATGGGGGTTAGGGAGCCCTTCCTCAACTCCAGGTAGGCCTCAATAACATACCTAGCCTCCTCAACAACCCTGCTTAGGTAGTCGGCAGGCATTTGGAGCCCCGGCCGGGATTTGAACCCGGGACCTCCCGCTTACGAGGCGGGCGCTCCGACCGGGCTGAGCTACCGGGGCTTAGCCATGGCCCCACGTAGAAATTTAAGCTTTTCGTAAGGTCCCTTAACCTTTCAAACCGTGGCCTACGGCATATTTGCTTGCCTCATCCACTGTTAGGCCCCCTGTCTTAACCGGGTAAAATACATCCATGCCCATTGGTATTTCGCCGAGCCTCCCAAGCCTAATGTCGTGGACTATTATCGACGTTAAAACGAGCTCCTTGATGAGGCTCCTGAATTCGTCTAAGAAATCTATACTGGCCATGACTGCCACGTCGATTCTATGCGGTGAAAGCCTCTTAACACCTATCGATAGGCCGTTCCTGTGGAAGACCTTAAGCCCCATGACCTGGTAGTCGCTCCCGGCGTATTTTAGGGCTAGGGCCTCAACATCCTCTATGCCTGCCGTTAGCCTAAGGCTTGAGGCTAATATGGGCATTGGGTATTCTAGGTACTTGCTTAGGGCCACGTCAACCATGTATTTGACGTAGTCGCTGCCGTTTGGTACGAGGCCCCTTAGGAAGGATTCGTCAGACTCCTCAACCTGCAGCGAAACCTTACCGCCGGGGCTTAGGGTTATGTGGTTTAGCGTTAGCCTATTCCTGTACGCTACGTAGACTGGGAGGTATTCAACGCCCTCGTATGTAAACGGCTTAACAACATCCGTTGAGGATACAACCCTTTGAAATGGGTATAGCCTAACATGCCTACCCACACACGGCCTATCTAGGCTAACCATGAGTTCCCCAGCCTTATCTATGAATACGGATACGTCGTAGCCTGATGCCTTCACAATTGCGCAATGGTGCCTGAGGGTTAGTATGAATCTAGGTATCACGTGGATGCCTCGTTTTAAATGCTTTAAAACTAAACAATTATTTTAAACAACATCACTTAAGGGGCTTAAGGAACTTAACCTTGCCGTAGCCCTCAAGTTGGCTATATATGTATTTTAAAGGCTCCTCGTCAGGCCTTGTGAAGCCCACTACCCTGGAATCCTCCTCAGTAACCCTCACGTACCTGTCCAGGTCAAACCTTATGGTAACCTCCCTGGGGCCGTAAACTATCTTGAACCTTACCCTGTTTTCAGCCAGCCTCCTGGCCACCTCTGAGGCTAATTCAAGCTGCCTGCCCGTTGGCCCACCCCTAGGCCTCCTCTTCTTCAACTCGCCTATGTCGCCCACATCACCTTTAACAATGCCCTTAACCTCATCAACAACTATTAAGTCTCCCTTGAAGTCCACGACCTCGATATTGTGCCCAGCCTTAACCTCATCCACGAGTTGGCTTAGCGTAACCTCCCTTGGCACTTAGGCAATACTCCTTAGCCTTAAAAACGCTTACTGTCTGTTAGGGTAAAAAGCCCCATTGCCGGCTGGGCTAGAGTGGATGTTGATGAGAGGGTTATTGAGGCTGTCAGGGAGGCTAGTGGGGGTAGGTGGGTTAGCCTCAGGAGGATTAGGAGGGTTTACGGGGTCAGGTTGACGATAAGTGATGTGGCTAAGCTGGCTAGGCTTGGCGTTGTTTCAGCCTACCTGGACCTGGCTAGGGGGGAGGTCTTTGTGAGGTATGTTGAGGCTAGGCGCCAGCCCAACGGCGTCGAACTCCCCCAGGACGTAGTCGAGAGGGTTAGGGTTGAGGCTAGGGAGCCTGTGCCTAAGCCCACCATAGTGGACCTGTTGAAGAGCCTTGTTGGGGATTCCTGGGAGCAGGTCTA
>CAYFHR010000154.1:0-2093 GCA_964343155.1 uncultured Thermoproteaceae archaeon
CCCTAAAGACTTTATAAACTTTTCCGACGAGGGAAAATAAATTATATAGCCCAGGGGTAGGGCCTATGCCTATCAACCTGGCTAACATGGTTAAGGCAAGGTACAGGTGCCCAAACTGCGGATTCACCACAGATGCTGAATACTGGATGTATAGGTGCCCCAGATGTGGGGCCCCACTAGACCTGGAGTATGAGCCCAGGAAGCCTAGGAGCTTAACTAGGGGTGAGTTAAGTAGGGTGCTTCCTGTCAAGGAGCCTTTAAGCCTTGGTGAGGGTTTAACACCCCTTGTTAAGCGTGGGGAATACTACTTTAAGCTGGAGTACGTTAACCCAACGGGCTCGTTTAAGGATAGGGGTTGGTCAGCTGCGCTGGCCCCATTTGACAGGGGTATTGTGGTTGTCGAGGATTCAAGCGGTAATGCAGGCCTTTCACTGGCCGCCTACTCAGCCTTCTGGGGGTTCAGGGCCAGGATATACGTCCCCTCCACAGCCCCTGAATGGAAGAAGAATGCGATAAGGCTACTTGGGGCGACCGTAGTTGAGGCGCCGACTAGGGCTGACGCCGCTTCTTTAGCAATGTCCTATAGTGAAGGCACCTATGTTGGCCACTCCTGGAACCCAATATTCATACATGGGGTTAAGCTAATAGCCTATGAAATAGCCCTAGAGCTTGGCGAAGTAGACTACGTGGTGGCTCCGCTGGGTAATGGAACACTGATGCTGGGCCTATATCAAGGCTTCAGGGAGGCAGTGGAGCTAGGAATCATTAAGGATATGCCCTCACTAATAGGCGTCGAGGCGTCGGGCTATGAGTGGGCTTACTCAAGGCTATACGGCGCCCCTAGGGGTGTTCAGGCAAGGCTACCTGACGGCATAGCTGTACCTGAGCCACCTAGGTTGGGTGAGATAATTAAGGCAATAAGGGAGACTGGTGGCGAGGTCCTCGTAGCCTCAGACAGCGACGTTGTCGAGGGGCTTAAGGAAGCCTACAGGTTAGGCTTCCTGATAGAGCCGACGAGCGCAGTGGTGTTTAAGGCGAGGGATGTTGTTAAAGGTAGGTCAGTCTTCATACTTACTGGCTCAGGCCTAAAATCGATAAGGGACGTCTACGGGCTTGTGAGGGGTTTAGATAACCCGTAGGGGCCAACGTTTAAATCCCCCGCTAAACCCAAGGCATATGGCATCCTACATCAGGTGGCTTGGGCATGCAGCCTTCGAACTCCAGCTGGCTGGTAGGAGGATACTTATAGATCCATGGATAAGTAACCCTAAGTCTCCTGTAAACCTGGATGAGTTGAAGAACGTGGACTTCATCCTAGTGACCCACGACCACAACGACCACCTCGGGGAAACCATACAGATAGCCCAGAGGACTGGGGCAACCGTAGTCTCAATATATGAGCTTTCACTATACCTGGCTGAGAAGGGTGTTAAAAACGTCATAGGGATGAATATAGGGGGCCCTGTTAAGTTAACTAGCGAAATCGAGGTCTATATGACGCCTGCACTCCACAGCTCAACCCACGGATCCCCCGTAGGCTTCGTGGTTAAGGCGCCTGAGGCCTCAATATACCATGCAGGCGATACAGGCCTATTCCCAGGTATGGAGCTCATAGGCAGGTTCTATAAGCCCGACATAGCCCTACTGCCCATAGGCGGGTACTTCACCATGAACCCCAGGGAGGCTGCGTATGCTGTACTTATGATAAATCCAAAGGCGGTAATACCCATGCACTACAACACATTCCCACAGATAAGCCAGGACCCTGAGGAGTTTAAGAACCTCGTTGAGTCACTGGCACCCCACGTCAAGGTATATGTGATGAATCCTGGGGATAGGCTTGAACTACCGTTAAAATAACCTTAAAGAAACAGTTTTATAAAGAAGATTTTAAGAAAAACACCTGTTTAAACAACCCTCCTCTTGGCGAGTATACTGGCTATTGAGGTCAGCGGCTTCCCCTCCTCATCCACTATTGGGCTTAGTGCTGGCGGTAGCTTGAGGTATGTTGGTATTCTGCCAAGCACCCTCTCCTCGTATGTTGGAACGTGCTCATTCTGGTAGAATATGCCTAGCGGTATCCTGTCTCCAAA
>CAYFHR010000155.1:0-1962 GCA_964343155.1 uncultured Thermoproteaceae archaeon
GTTAGCCAAGCCTCACTTGACGCGAAGTAGACCGATGCGGCCGATGCAGTAGATACCAGTAGCCCACCCACGTCCATTGTCGATAATGTGTACGCCATGCCCAATACCTCGAAGGGCAGGGTATAGCCTGTCGTTGCAAGCATCTGGTGGGCTGTACTTGGTGAGTGCTCTGCAACACTTTGAACCAGGGCGCTGCGTGAGGTTGGTAGTAGCGCCCCTAGGTATTTGCCCCCTGGAATGTGCACAAGTATGGGTATTCCAGATAGTGATAGGCCTACAACCACCGCCACAAACGCAATCCCAGCCACTAGGACGTATAGTGATGCCTTAACGGCAGCCCTCATGCCAAGCCTACTCAACACATATACTATTAATGCGAATACCACAAGTATTGTTGCCAATGTGGCTAGTGCACCTAGGCTGAGTAGTGAATGAAGCTTATACCTAGGCGTCATTGCTAGGAATGATGCGAAGCCCAGGTAGGTCAATATGTATGTGCCCAGGACCCTATACGGATCTGTTGCAATACCGCCAATACCCATCGGCACAACCCTACCCCTATAAAGCCTATACAGCACATATATTGAGGCCAATATTGCGAATGCGCCATATGAATTTAGGAGGAATGCGAACGAACCCCAAAACCACACCGTTGACCCATTGACTATGGCGGACAGTATGGCGTATGGAATCCAGTTACGCTGCCTAAACGCCTCTATGAAGAGCGCCATGCCTAGGGGCGCTATGAATTGGAAGAGGGTTGCGTCAGCATACCAGCTTGCAGTACCCCTCTGCGTAAATACTATTGAGAAGGCTGCGAATAGCGCCGTCAATAAGCCAACATACCTACCCCCTATCCTGGAGCCCAGGTAATACATTGAGAAGACTGCGAGGGCGTTAACAATCCCTGGCCCATAGACCGCTATTTCAAGCAGGCTGATGTTTAAGTGGAGGTGCTTAACAAGGATGTCGTATAGTATTAGCCCAAAGAAGGACACCCCAGGCGACAGCGTTGTAGCCCAATTGGCGCCCCATGGGTACCAGAAGTTGTGGTTAATGTAGACGTGCCCATTGAGCACGCCGCCGCTTAGCCACCATTCAATACCCTTAACAACGCCTAGCTTAAGCATGAACTCGGTTAAGTAATACCTTATGTATGGGTCGAATTCGTTTATGTACAGGCCCCACATGTAGGCTGGGTAAAGCCTAATGTAGAGGGCTAGTAGGAATGTTGATATTAGAGCCGATACAACGGCTATAAGTTGGCTGGCCTTTAATTCAGCCAACTCTGACGGTGGTATAACCTCTCTAGGCGCCTTAACCCTCTCACCACCCCTCGCCTTAACCATGTTAGCCTATGCTTAAAATACTTTAATAAATATTTCCCACAAGTACCTTAAACCACGGTTAGGGCCCCCTCAAATACCTATCCTCACCCCTAATCCAATCCTGCCTAACAGGGCTATAGACATCTACCACTAGGCTGTCTTCAAGGGCCTCGACACTATGGGTGGCGTTCGGCGGTATGTGGACTGCATTACCTCCCTCAACAATGTATTCATCATTACCCACGATGAATTTAACCCTACCAGATACGACTATGCTTATCTGCTCATTCGGATGGCTGTGGGGCCTGATCACAGAGCCCTTCAATAATTTAAATTGGGCAATAGTCATGTTTACGCCGTGGAAATGCTTCCTGTATGTAAGTTCACTAAGCCTTTCCCACGCCATGGAGTTGAAGTCTATGAGGCCCATAAAGCCGCCTAATAGGTGCAGGTTTATTTAGCTTCCCATGTTAAATAGGCTAATTGCAGGCATCTAAGGCATGTGTACTGGTCGTAAAAGCTTAAATAAGCCCAAGCAGCCGGCCTATTGGGCCGGTAGTCTAGCCTGGAAGGATGCCCGCTTGGCGCGCGGGAGATCCCGGGTTCAAATCCCGGCCGGTCCACCATTTAGCAA
>CAYFHR010000156.1:0-1962 GCA_964343155.1 uncultured Thermoproteaceae archaeon
GCATATCTTCACCTACCCCAGGTTATCTCAGCAACATCATCAATGGCCCTAACCGTGGCTTTAAGGATCCTTGCAATTAGGCTCAACTGGGAATTACCCAGGAGGGCTAGGCTGGTCACAAGGGTTTAAGGCATAGGCACTGGTATCAGGCAGCACAGGTTAATATCGATTAGCATTACTGTAGTTAAGCAAAAACTACGCAGGGAATTAGCATTACTTTGGCTTACATCGAACTCCACATAGCCCACATGGTTTAGCCAAACTTTAGCTTAGCCATCCTGGCTGACTTACCCAGGTAGCTCCATATTCTTAGGAGTTCATTTGCCTTAGCAACCCTTTCACCACCCATAACCCCAGCCTTTATCACCGGGGCGTTTAGGCCTACGGCTACGTGGGCTAGTAGGCCGCTTTCAGTATCCCCAGACCTGTGCGATACAACTATCCTGTATCCATTAGCCTTGGCTAACCTGACGGTCTCCATAGCCCTGCTCAACGTCCCAACCTGGTCAACCTTAACGAGGACTGCGTTGGCTGCGCCAGCCCTAATACCCTCCTCAAGCCTCTTAGCATTCGTTGTAAACAAGTCATCGCCCACAATTAGCCTGTCCTTAAATAGGCTAGTCAACTCGGCGAAGGATTGGAAATCCTCCTCGTGGAATGGGTCCTCAACATATATTAGATTGTAGTCCTCTATAAGCCTCCTAATCCTCTCAAAATGCTCCCTTGGGCTAAGCTCCCTACCCTCATTCTGATATACGTATGCCTTGCCATTCCACATGCTTGACGAGGCAGCGTCAATACCTATACCTACCTCTATTCCCAGCCTCCCTGAAACCTCCTTAACCGCCTCTGTCAATATTTTAAGCGCCTTATCCGTAGATATTTTAGCTGTCCAGGCGCCTTCATCATTCCTACCCCCGGCGAATGTTGGATCCTCCTTAGCCAGCAGTTTGCCAACCTCCCTGTGGACCTCCATGTTTGCGTAGACTGCCGTATAGATGTCCCTAGCCCCATATGGTAGTACTAGGAATTCCTGGAAGTCTGGGCCAAGGCCCCTGCTGTGTTTACCTCCCCCTATGACGTTGCCCAGTGGGTAGGGTAGTTCATTAGCTAGCGTACCCCCTATTACTTGGAATGGCTGAAGGCCAAGCTCATTAGCCACAGCCACTGGGGCTGCTAGGGAGGTTGCGACTGCAACAGCGCCGCCTATCCTTGAGAAGTCCTCGGTGCCGTCAACCTCCTCAAGCTTACCGTCGACGAGCCATTGGTTGCCTGCATCAACGCCTATTAATGCTGGTTCAACCCACCTATTGAAGGCGTCTATGGACGCGTCCACGCCCTCGTCTGGGAAGTACTTAACCTCATGCCTGCCCCTGGAGGCCCCTGCAGGTGCAATAGCCCTCCCTGAGGCGCCCTCAAGCCTAAGCTCAACCTCAACGGTTAAGTCACCCCTCCCCGTGAAGACCTTCCTTATTGAAGCCCCCTTAATCTCAGTCCTCATAGGCCCTAATCCTCCTTCAACATATATGCATTACTTCACCAGGCTCACAGGAGCAGTGAAGCCAGTAGGTATATTATGTGGCTTATTGGGCTGGCTAGGCTAACTAGGGCTACGAGCGGGGCGAAGACTATGGATACTGTGTTGACTACCTTTATCAATGGGTTGAGCGATGGGCCTGTCGTGTCTTTGAATGGGTCGCCGACAACATCGCCTATTACGGCATTCCTATGGGCTGGGCTATTCTTACCGCCAAGTGCTGGGTCTAGGCCTGCCTCAATGAACTTCTTGGCATTATCCCAGGCGCCGCCGGCATTAGCCATTAGTAGTGCCCTTGGGAAGCCAACCAGAATTACGCCTAGTATTAAGCCCACTAAGGCTACCCAACCCAGTATTAGGCCCGTGGCCACAGGTATTATCACGGCCATTAGGGCAGGCGCCATAAATTCCCTTAAGGCATGCCT
>CAYFHR010000157.1:0-1942 GCA_964343155.1 uncultured Thermoproteaceae archaeon
GCCCTACCATTAACCTCTATTGACGATGGCTTAGTGGGGCTATATACTGCTAATTCACCAGGCTCCACAAGCTCCACATCAGCCCTATAGCCTGAGTCCAGGTACTGCTCACTAATCTTCACAATAGACGTGGGTGGTATAGCGTATTTAGTTAAGCCGATTAACTTGGGCCTTAAGGCATTGAAGACGAGTACTACATGCGGCTGAGCCTTCCTGACGCAAACCTTTAAGCTCCCAGTAGCCAATATGCCGGCCGACGCATCGTATAGGGCTGTGTGCCTACCTGGCCCTATGCCGAGCCTCTCAACGTCGATGGTGTAGCATACTTCATCTAAATCCCTATTCACATTAAATAGCGCCAGTACTGCAATATCGCCGCTCCTCGTTAAGGCTACTAACGGTATTGGGTCTACGTAAGGATCATTGATGTACATTTCGTCTATGAGCCTTGCAGGTTCGCTAGGCCTAAGGACAACCCATTGGGGCGATAAGAACCTCCTCAATAAACCCACATTAACACCCCTCCTCCAGTATGGGTCCTTATCTATGGCATCGCCAATACCTATGGGTGAGTAGAATATTGACCTGGCCAGTAGATCTGCGTAGGCGTGCCCATCAGTCGTCACCATGACGTCGAAGAATGGTGCATAGCCAAGCTGTATTGCCAACTGGGCCACGTAGGCATTGTAGTATAGCAATAAGTATTTGGGGAGCGCGGCGCCGTAGTCTGGGCTAGTCCTAATCATTAATGCGGAATCATGCCTAGCCCCTATGAAGTAGTGGTACATGTCTGGCATGCATAGTTCAACCAATATCCCATACTTCTTAGCTGTGTTGAGCAATGAGTCTAGGTACCTTTCAAGGGCCCCAACCTCAGTCATGTAGACTTCGCTACACCTCTGCCTAATCGTGGTTAACCAGTCGTGTTTAATCGAATAAACCCCCTTAGCCTTAAGCTCCCTGAGGAGGTCTTCGAAGAAGGCCTCAGGCTGAGTAATGCATGATGCGTTCTTAACAATTTTAGCAGGGTATCTTTGGGCATATGGAGAGTCCTTGGACAGGTACCTTATGTGGAGGCTTATTATTGGGCCTAGGGCTTTCGACAGTGATGCCAGGTCCATTCCCAATTCGGGGACCTCCCTATACTCCAGGGCGCCTCCATCCTCAACACTCTTGGGGTACCACCACGAGTCTACCTGATAATACCTGACGCCTATGTGGTTTTCATCCATATACCTTTTAATCTCAACCATGGTTTGCGCATAGTTCATCCCTGGGAGGGTCCTATACCAATACATGCCCCCTGTGTCGGTCCAGTATTGGAGCGAGTTTATGAAGTCCATGTTAGCCTCTATAGATGCCTTAGACCTACCGTAAATAGCCCTAATCCAGCGGCCCCACCTTGACAAGGCCTCGTTGGGTGAGCTACCGTAAACAAGTATTGACGATAATGTATAGCCTTCAGGAATCCTGCCAATACTCCCACTAAGCCCTAATATAGCCCTAAACCCAACCCCACCTGAACTTAACCTAAGTAGCTGGGGTGCCCTAGGTTCAAGGGCTGAGGTGACGACTGTTGATAAGCTTCTAGAATCTATAAACATTCCAAAGGACCCCAACACTACATCTCCGGTAAATCCACCTGATTTAATGAATGTCGGCCTAATCCAGTTATACGGCGTATATCCGAAGAATCTATCTAAGAATACTTGGGCATTGAATGATGCAGTATCTACATTATCCTCACTGCCAACACCCCTATCTACATTCGCTTTAAATACAATGCTAGATGTTACAACTGGTTCATCTAGATACGCCTTAATAACATATGATGCTCTTACCGACTGCGCCTCACCATCAATATTGTATGAAACGTATTTGCCCAGCCTATCTTCACCAACACCACGGCTACCGCCAATGTATGTTAAAGCATTGCCCTTAA
>CAYFHR010000158.1:0-1889 GCA_964343155.1 uncultured Thermoproteaceae archaeon
CTATGGCTGAGTCCTTCATCAGCTTCAAATCGTTTGACGGCGCTACCATGTATGCCTTCCTGGCATCTCCACCATCATATAGGGCTGCGGTCATAGTTATCCACGAAATATTCGGCATAACGGAGTATATTAAGAATGTTGCCAGGAGGCTGGCTAACCTAGGCTACCTAGCCATAGCGCCAAACCTGTATTCAAGGAGGGCTGACATTTTGACGGAAGCCAACATAATGTCCGTCATGAGGAGGTTTTGGTCAATACCACCTGAGAGGCGTAGCGACCCCAATGCTGTAAGGGAGTTTATGAATAGCCTAAGCCCCGTTGAAAGGGCCATAGTTGAGGAGCTTGTCCTCGGTAGGGAGGCCACTGAGGAGAGGATGGTTAAGGACATTGAGGCAACGTACAGCTACATTAAGGAGGCGTATAGGCCAGGTAAGGTTGGCATAATAGGCTTCTGCATGGGTGGGGGCCTGGCATTCGAGGCCCTAACAAGGCTACCGCTCGACGCAGGGGTCATCTACTATGGTAGGGCGCCGAGGAACCTCGATGATGTAGGCAGGATTAAGGCGGCGATACTGGCAATATATGCCGGTGAGGACCCTGCAATAAACCAGGGAATACCAGACCTAATGAAGGCTATTATTAAGTATAAGCCTAGGTTCGAAATGGTCCTATATCCAGGCACATACCACGCATTCGCTACTGAAGGTGGCCCATCCTACAATGAGGCTGCAGCCAAGGATGCGTGGGAGAGGACTGTGAACTTCTTCAAGAAGTACCTAGGGTAATCACAATGGGTGAGGATAAGAGGGTTAAGGATGTGGTCAGTGAATGCTTCCTAACCTGGGTCAGCCTCCTTGAGGAGGCTGAAAGGCGTAGGGGGCGTAGGCCAAAGACTAGCGGTGAAGGCTAAGTGGCTGACGGCTACTCATTAATGGTGTTTTGCGCCGAGTTACCTTTTTAAACCGGTATCGGAATCGATATCGATGAAGGTAGCGGTAGCTGTTAGTAATGGCTATGTCTCAGGCCCTGGTGAGGGGGATGAGGTCTGGATAATTGAATTCAGCAGCGATGGCTCATATAGAATTGTTTCAAGGTATGAGAATCCGGCTAAGAGGGCTACAATGGTTAGAGGTATTCATATGCTTAGGAGTGCCTTAGAAAATGGGGTTGAGGCAGTGATAGTGTCTGAAATGGGGCCTCCAGCCTTCAGGTTCGCCGCCCAGAGGGGTTTGAAGGTATACATGTTTGATGGGCCGGTTGATGATGCTTTAAGGCTCTTTGCAGAGGGCAGGTTAAAGGAGGCTGATCAGCCGAGGCATGGGCACCATGGGCACCACCACGGCGGATTCATGGATGAGGAGGTTTACGACGCCTTGTCGCAGTTCATGAGGGATGGGTTGGTTATCGCAGACCTAGGCTGTGGGACTGGGCGGTACTGCGACTTCTTCAAGGAATACGCCTCAAAGCTATACTGCGTAGACATAGACCCTGAAGCCCTAAGCGAAGTTAAGAGGAGGCTTGGCGGCCTAAGCAACATAGCTATACTCAACGAAGACGCAACCCACACGTCGATACCAGATGCCTCTGTGGACATAGCATTCATGTCGAACGTCCTCCACGACATTGATGATAAGGAGGCTGCGGCCAGGGAGATGTACAGGATACTTAAGCCAGGGGGCCTAGCCATAATAGTTGAGTTCAAGAAGAATGCGCCAATGGGGCCACCGTTTAAGCTGAGCCCAAGCGAGGTTGAGGAGTATTTCAACAAATACGGGTTTGTTAAGGAACAGTACCTTGAGGTAACCCCCTTCCACTACATGTTAGTCTTCAGGAAAGCTAAGTAGCGTCATAACGTAATACTAGCATCCATACCAATTATCTAGAATATT
>CAYFHR010000159.1:0-1849 GCA_964343155.1 uncultured Thermoproteaceae archaeon
ACATCGTTGCGCCAGTCGCCGTAGAACACTACTCTATGCCAACCGGCCCTCCAAACCCAGTTCCTAGCCAGGGCCTCCACATTAGCCTTAGCCACCAGTTTGGTTGCACACGCCCTTAGGCTATACTCATTATCCACCGTTTTAGCCGTGTGTATTGTGAGGATCCTTTCCTCGGGGCTTAGGCCCAGGACGGTTACGGCCTCGTTTACAGGAAGCCTTACGTGTATTGAAAGCTTCTTACCGCCCCCATGTGCAGGCGTTATTACGTATGGGCTTAACTCCCCTGAGTCGAAGCCCTTGGCGTTTACCGGTGCGTAGCAGTGGAAGTAAACAACCTCACCCTTACCCATATCTATAGCTGGGTCATTTATGAAGCCTGGCACATTCGCATAATACTTCATCATGAGCATTAAGGTTGCAGACACCAAATCACCCTCACACGCAGACACAACCCTATCCCTAAGCGTGAGCTCCATGAATGGTAGGCATGGCCAAGTATCTAGGAAGCCGCTATTGTAGAGCACTATGTCGTCTATGGTGACTGCATCAGCCTTATAATCCTCAACAAGCCTCCTAAGAGCTAGGTAAAGCTTAGCCGGCTTAATTAAATCATCTAAAGTATGGTCAACAACCCTTTCAGCACCCTTAAACCACCTCTCCGCAATGGGCCTTGCATCAACGTCAGACACCTTACCATAGTACCTCTCGTTAAACTCCCTCACATCAATTAGCGTTATCTTCACGCCGAATATTGATTGAAGATACGACGATAAGCTATATAGGTCGACGCTAAGTGGGTATTCAAGCCTCATCAGGTTCAATTCGTCAGGCCCAACAATAGCCACTATCTTAGAATCCCTCAACCTACCTATCGTTAAAAACATCCTCACATACCTATCCAGGTAGCCTAGGTTTGAGGTATCCCTCAACACAATACCGTACACAGGCAGGTTAGCCCTAAGCGCCCTGGAGTATTCCATTAGGAATTCGCCGGATCCACCGTAGGTTTCAGATACGAGTAACGTTGGTATACCCCTGGTTAGAATTGGCCTAACTATACCTGGAATGCTCCAGAAGTTGAATACAATGACGCCGACAGTATCGTTAGGTATTTGTGAGGCTGAAGCTGAGGCCTCATTGGTGTTTGATAAGGTTGAGTAATTGAATGAAACCCCTGGAAATGACGACTCTAAATGATTCCTAACCTCATCTATGAAGCCTTTAGGAGCACCTATGAAGAATACTTGAACCCTCACATGAACTACGCCTGCCTGAGGCATAAAAGTTTTGGCGCCTGAACCTCAACATTACCCCTACTACATATGCCTCGATAACCCTTTACTATATAGTTATATACATTAATGCACATTTTATATATATGTTCTAAATGCAAAAATGCGGAAATAGGCATTTAAAGGACTTACCTACGCTAGGGATGATGGTTAAGCTAACTGATTTAATCCGCATATTTAGGTACATCAACATCGCAATATACGTACTTGTCATTGCCTTAACCCTAGTCCTAAGCATCTATGCCTTATACATTGTATTCCACAACTTCTCAATGATACAAAGTAACTTAACAGACATAGCAATATTAAACACGCTGTCTGCACTATTCCTCGTTATACTAGCCCTGGAACTCATTGAAATGTTCCTAACATATATTGAGTCAAGTAGGATTAGGGTCGACTTGGTTATTGCAATAGTTTTAACAGCAATAGCCAGGGAGGCTATGATCATATTCACTAACCTACCCTCATTAACCCTTACCGAGGGAGCATTGTTAATCTCCATGATAATAGCCCTATCTGTATCATACTGGCTCGTCCTCAGGGCTGAACGCTTA
>CAYFHR010000160.1:0-1814 GCA_964343155.1 uncultured Thermoproteaceae archaeon
GGCCCTAATGGACATTTTGGATAAACTCCTGCTACTCTACAAGTCAGGGGCATTAGACACGGCTGTGGAACTCCTGCTAACCGCCAAAAACCTCTCAACAGTTGTGGCTGACAGCATGGTTGACAACCTGGCGTCAATATTGAGGGAGTTGGCGCCGCTGATAGATGCATTAGCCAATAGCCCACTTGTAAAGCTGCTTTCAGAAGCCTTAAACGACGCCGATGTCGATAAAGCAATCCTAAAGGCCAGAGGGGGCGTTAGGCTAAGCGATGTGGTGGGCCTGGCCAGGGATGAGGACGTCTATGCTGGGTTATACGTATTTTTAACGGTGATGAAGGCCCTGGGCAGGAGGGTTAGGTCCAGCGGCTATCTTTAAAATATCAGGTAGTATGCGTTAGGTGTGGTTAAGTGGGTTAGCTTAACAGTCATCAACGATAATGTACCCAACCCACCCCTGCTCAACGACTGGGGCCTAAGCATACTTGTTGAGGCGGATAAATGGACGCTGCTGTATGACGCGGACACGGAGCCTAGGGTCATTGAGAATAACGTTAAGGCCCTCGGCATAGACCTAGGCAGGGTTGACGCAGCCTTCCTAAGCCACTACCATGCAGACCACTACGGTGGATTCAGGTATGTTGGCGAGGTTAGGAGGGGGCTTGTCGTATATGTTCCTGAGGAGGATAGGGTGTTGGCCAGGTGGGGCCTTAAGCCAATTGTCGTTGATTCACCCAGGGAGGTCCTTGAGGATGCATTAACGACAGGCGTCATGAGGGGGATGGGCGTCAATGAGCATTCGCTGGCAATTAAACTAGACGGCTATGGGCCAGTGGTTATTGTTGGGTGTTCGCACCCAGGGATAGATAATATTGTCAGGAGGGTTTACGAAATGTTAGGCAGCGTCTACCTAGTCATAGGGGGCTTCCACGGGCCGTCAAGGAGCCAGCTAGATGCAGTAGCCAGGTATGCTAAGTATATTTGCCCAGCGCACTGTTCGGGGGATGAGGCTAGGAGCTACGTTAAGTCGCATTACCCTGAAAAATACTGCGGCGTAAAGACCGGCGCGAGGTTTAGGCTGCCGATTAGCTAAGGCATAGTGCCCTGCCTCAAGCATGCCTGTGGTTAACTATATTAATGAGGCCCAACACCCCGTTCATGGAGTCTATTAGGGTTGAGCCCTTCAGTAGGCTCATCCCGTCGGGATTGCCGTACGGCTACATGATCCTTATTAGGGGCGACTTAGGCATGGGTAAGACGCTCATGGTTAAGCTTATAGCCAGGTCCATACTGGCCAAATACCCCCTCATATATGTGGCCTTCGACGACGACCCAGCATCGATAATAGGGGAGTTTAGTAGCTATTCGCAAAACCTATACATCATAGATGGGTTCAATGTGGAGCCGGCGGCTAGGGGCCTTCCAAACATTGTAGGTAGCGTGGCTGAGCTTGACCCAAGGCAGATAGTGGGCATGGTTTCGAATAGCCTAGCCAAGGCTAAGGCCAGGGGCATTGTCATAGACTCGATCAACGACATGTTGATGAATATGGAGCCTAGAAGCCTACTATACCTGCTGAAGGGGCTTAAGGCAGTCACCAGGCGGTTCAACGTGCTTACAGCCGTAATAGCCCACACAACCAGTGAGGATGTGGCAAACCTGCTGAACAACATGGAGTACGTCTTCGACGGAATAGTGGAGGTTGAACTAGACCCAAACCTAGCCCAGGTGGGCGTACCGGTGAGGAGGATGAGGGTTAAGAGGCTTAGCGGGCTAAGCCACTCAATAGACTGGTACTACTTCACCATAAGCAGAGG
>CAYFHR010000161.1:0-1785 GCA_964343155.1 uncultured Thermoproteaceae archaeon
TTAAATTAGCTAGGGGCGTGGTTAAGGCTCAGTGAGCATATGCCTTTAAAGGCACTTTAATAAAGCCTGCATCAGCACACCTGTTAATGAACCTTGAAGATAGGGTTAATGCGCTGATTAGCAGGTATGAGGCTGAGTACGTTAAGAGGACTAGGGGTTCTAGGGAGTTTTTCGAGAGGGCTAGGCTAGTCCTACCTGGGGGTACGACGTATCAGATAAGGTTCTTTAAACCATACCCAATCTACGTCACCAGGGCTAGGGGGGTTTACGTCTGGGATATTGACGGTAACCAATATGTGGACTACTGGATGGGGCATGGGGCCCACATAATGGGCCACTCGCCCGAGTTCGTGGTTAGGGCCGTTAACGAGGCCTCACTCGACGGCACGCACCTGGGCTACCCAAATACGCTTGAGGTTGAGTATGCCGAATTATTGGCCAGGGTTATTCCAGGGGCTGAGATGGTTAGGTTCTCGAACAGCGGCACTGAGGCCAACATGTACGCCGTCAGGCTGGCTAGGGCGTATACGGGCAGGAGGTTCATCGTCAAGGTTGAGGGCGGCTGGCATGGGGGCTACGACGCACTCCACGTTGGCGTAACCCCACCCTTCCAAGGCCCCGAGAGCCTGGGCCTACTTGAGGAATCCATAAAATACACCTTAGTCGTCCCATTTAACGACCTAGACTCCCTCGAAAAGGCCCTCAGGGCCAACGACGTGGCTGCAGTAATAGTTGAACCTGTCCTGGGTTCGGCAGGGTGTATTGAACCTGTAGGGGATTACCTTAAGGGCGTTAGGGAGTTGACGGAGAGGTATGGCTCACTCCTAATCTTCGACGAGGTCATTACAGGCTTTAGGCTAGCCCTGGGTGGTGGGCAGGAGTACTTCAACGTTAAGGCAGACATAGTCACCCTAGGTAAAATAGTCGGCGGCGGCTACCCTGGGGCTGGGGCAATTGCATCGAGGAGCGAGATTATGGAGCTGCTCAACCAGGTTAAGAGGCCCAATGCAAGGGCCAGGAGCTTCCACGGAGGGACATTTACGGGGAATAGGGTGACGTTGACGGCCGGGTACACAATGGTAAGCTACCTAGCCCAGCATAGGGAGCTCTACGGCGAGTTCAACGCCAGGTGGAGTTGGGTTAGGGGGAGGTTGGATAAGGTGTGTGAGGAGTATGGTAGGTTATGCTGGGTTACTGGGGCGGGGAGCATGGTTGGCATACACTTCACCAGGAGTAGGCCTAGGGATGCCAGGGGTGCCTTCATGGATAGGATAAGCGATAGGCTATACTACCTGACGCACCTATACATGAGGACCAGGGGCATATTATACATGACGGAGGGCGTAATACACCTACTCCCATCAATGGTGCATGGCGATAAGGAGGCTGAGGCATTCGTAGAGGAGTTCAGCAGCCTGCTTAGCGAATTGGCAGGTAGGTGAGGTCTACGATGGGTAAGGCTACTGTTAGGAGGCTTAGCCTAGATGAATTAGGCGAGTTAATGAACATGCTTGAGGTGAGCTACAACTACCCGAAGGGATTCTTCCAGAGGCACTACCCATACCTCTATAGGCCTGAATGCGCCGGGGATTCAATATTCCTGGTGGTTGACGTTGACGGCAGGATAGTGTCCCACGTGGGCTTATTTAAAATGAAGGCCAGGGTATTCGGCGTCGAGGTTGATGTAGGGGGCATTGGTGGGGTTGCAACACTACCCAGCGAGAGGGGGAGGGGCTACATGTCCATGCTCCTCAACCACGCGGTGAGGCTCATGGCTGATGAGGG
>CAYFHR010000162.1:0-1727 GCA_964343155.1 uncultured Thermoproteaceae archaeon
GTTTTACTTAACCTCCTCAAGGATTTTCACCCCCATGTCGTCTTCGTAGGATATTACGCATATGAATTCAGCCTCCTCACCCCCAATATTCTCTAATGCATGTGGCTCGTCCTGGTTTGTGAAGAAGAAGTCCCCTGGACCCAATACATACTCCTCCCTACCGGTCCTCACCCTTAACCTGCCTTTAAGTATGACAACAGCCTCAACGTACTTATGGGAGTGTAGAGGCATATAGCCGCCTGGCTCAACTGTGAACCTCCTAACGGCAAACTTAAACGAACCCTGGTCCTTAGTCACCAGCCACTGGATCTTAAACCCCCTAGTCCCTTTAATCAGCCCTGAGGCGTCTTGGGCCTTAACATTATTCACATTACCCACGTACATGGGTGCAATACTGCCTAGGCTTTTTAAATAAGTGGACCTAGGCTACGTAACGTTGATTTATTGATAGGGCTTCTTAACTAAATACATTTTAAGACTAGACTACAGATTAATGAAATCTGTTGGCTGTAGGAATTAAAAATAGGGATTAATGGAGGCCTCATGGCTAAGAAGGTAGTAGTCGTGGGAGGTGGTATAGCTGGCCTGGCAGCCGCGGTTAATTTAGCTAGTAGGCTTAGGGATAGGGTTGAGGTAACTGTTGTTACCAAGGACCCATTCTACGTGGGTGGGCCCACAAGGCCACTGCTGCTGACTGGCGAGGAGAGTTTAGAGAGGATTGTGAGGGGCTATGGTGAGGTTGGTAGGCTTGGCGTAAGGGTTGTCTACGGTGCAGTTACCGGTGTTGACCCGGGAAATAGGGCTGTTAAATATGTTGAATCACCGCCATATGGCTATAGGAGGGGTGAGTTGAACTACGACTACCTAATATTGGCGCCAGGCGTAGTCTTCGACGGCTCGTCGATAAGCGGCTATGATAAGTACTGGTGGAGGAACACGAACGTCTACGATCCAGGGACTGTACACCTACTTAAGGCTAGGCTATGGAGCATAACTGAAGGCACCGTAGTGGTCTATGCACCTAAGGCACCCTACAGGTGTGCGCCAGCCCCCACTGAAACCGCACTGCTCGCACACACAATACTTAAACACAGGGGTGTTAGGGATAGGGTTAGGATAATACACATAGACGCCAACGACAAGACGCAGCCGCCCGTAATTGCAGATAGGGTTAAGGACCTTTACGAAAAGGCGGGCATTGAACTCGTAACCAACCAGGAGATTACGGAAATCACTGAGGGTGAGGTTATTACGAGGAGTGGCGAGAGGTATAGGTATGACGTCTTGGCAATGCTTGAACCAAACAGGGCGCCTGGCTTCATTAGGGATGCTGGGCTTGGCGACAACTGGATTAGCGTAAGGAGCCCCACCGATTTAAGGAACCCCAAGTACGATGACGTGTTGGCCGCAGGCGATGCGGCAATGCTCCCCTACCCCAAGAACCAGGAGATAGCCTTCGAAAGCGCATTATTTGCGGTTAACAATATTTTAGCCGACATGGGGCTCAGCGACAGGTTAAGCGTCCAATACGCATTCGTCGGCTGGGCCTATGTGGGTAACCTGGAGGGTATGTTAGAGACCCTGAGCCTGCAGTTCGGCTTCGACTATACGCAGCAGCCGCCCAAGCCCATGAAGGATCCTGAACCCAAGCGGGACTACACGCTCCAGAAGGACCGCTGGATGCAGACATATTTAGCAAACCTATTCAGCTACAGGCCCCCTGAGGC
>CAYFHR010000163.1:0-1703 GCA_964343155.1 uncultured Thermoproteaceae archaeon
TGGCTTATTGGGGATTGAAAGCACCACAACGTATACGCACGGGTTCTCGAAGGTTAGTAGCCTGTCCCTGAGCTCCTCAAGGTGCTTTAAAAGCTCCTCAGCCATATAGTTTTGTATTTTATAAGGAATATATAAGTATTACTGGTGCATGAGCCCAACGCCCTCCATAAACCCTCCTTTAAAAACCCATGGAGCCCCTCTTTAACGTGGCTAGGTTCATCGAGTTGGTTGAGGGTATTGAGTTTGATGAGGATTTGTACAGGTACCTGGCGCAGTACTTCAGCGACAGTGAATTGGACTCGATGGCTAGGGCTATTAAGAGGCCCCCCTCGAGGTATTACATTAGGGTTAATACGCTTAAGGTTGATTCAGCGTCGCTTATCAGGATTCTTGAGGCTAGGGGCTTTAGGGCATATCCAGATGAGGCCCTTGAGGAGGCCGTCTGGCTACCCATAGAGGGGCCCTTTAGGGTTGAAAGCTCCCCTAAGTATGTCGTCGCCGATAAGCATGCATCAGAGAGCGTGTACCTTGGGGCTAACCTATACGGCCCAGGGGTCCTATACATGCCCCCAGGCATATCCAGGGGCGACGTCGTTAACGTAGTCTCCCCCAGGGGTGATGTTGTGGCCTCGGGAATAGCCATGGTTGATTCAGGCAGTTTTAAGAGGGGTTTTAGGGGTGTTGTGGTTGAGGTTAAGGAGTCGGTCTATAGGCTACCTAAGCTTAGGGAACTGCCCGAATACGGATTCGGCCTATTCTACGAACAGTCGCAGCCTGCCCAGTGGGTTGGTAGGGTTGTTGAACCCAGGGAGGGTGAGGTCATAGTCGACATGTGCGCAGCCCCAGGCGGTAAAGCAACACACGTGGCCCAGTTGTCGGGGAATAGGGCCATTATACATGCCTTCGACAGGTCCTGGCCCAAGGTAGCCCAGGTAGAGTTTAACGCGGCGAGGCTTGGGGTTAGGGTCAACGCCTACGTTGCAGACAGCAGGTACCTCGACGTGGATTACCCAGGCCTAGTGGGCTCGGTGGACAAGGTCCTCATAGACCCACCCTGCAGCGACATGGGCGTTAGGCCTAAGCTATACTACAGGCTAACCATGGGCGACGTCGTTAACTACGCCGAGTACCAGAGGCAGTTCATAAAAGTAGCCTATAGGCTACTTAAGCCAGGCGGCGTCCTGGTCTACTCAACCTGCACAATACCGCCGATGGAGGATGAGGATAATGTTAAGTATGCCGAATCCCTAGGCTTCAGGGCCGTTGAAGTCAAGATCCCTGCAGGGCTACCGGCCCTAGACGGATTATCCAGGAGATTCCACCCACACATACACGACTCCCCCGGATTCTTCATAGCTAAGCTAATTAAACCCAAGTAGGTTAATACGCATGCCTGAACTATACCTAGCCCAGCATGGTAAGGCGTATCCAGAGAATGTTGACCCTGAAAGGAGGCTAACCCCCGAGGGCATTGCCGAAACAGAGGCCGTCGCAAGGTACCTTAAGTCCATTGGAGCCTCGGTCAACGCCATAATACATAGTGGTAAGGCTAGGGCCAGGCAGACTGCCGAAATATTCGCCAGGTACCTTAACGTGGCTAGGGTTGAGGAGGCCAGCGGCCTAAACCCAAATGACGACCCGAGGATAATAGCATCCAGGATTAGTGAATATGGGCAGAGCCTAATGATAGTAGGCCACCTACC
>CAYFHR010000164.1:0-1676 GCA_964343155.1 uncultured Thermoproteaceae archaeon
GTGATAGCGAGGGGCTTAACGCTGGCTGAGGCCTTTGCCAACGCAGCCCTGGGCGTACTAAACATAATGTACGATACCTCGAGGGTTGAGGGCAGGGAGTCTTATGAAGTCTCCGTGGAGGGCATGGATCTTGAGCAGCTTCTATTCAACTGGATTGATGAAATCATATATTGGTTTGATGGTAGGAAGTTCGCAATAGGTTCAATAGACGTAACCCAGCTTGATGAAGGTAGGGCATACATGAGGGCTGTTTTAAGGGGTGAGAAGTACAGTATTGATAAGCATGGGTTTAGGGGAACTATTGTTAAGGCAGTGACGTACAACATGATGGAGATTAGGAGGGAGGATTCGGTATATAGGGTTCAGTTCGTGGTGGACATATAGGCCTGTGGCTCCCCATGCTCGTCAAGGTGGCTAACCCTGAAACCGGGAAGTCTATAACTGTTGATGCTAAGCCGGGTTCAATACATACGGTGATACCCGCAGACCTAATGTATAGGCTTGGCCTGAGGCCGAGGGGCAAGATGGCCATAGGTACGTCATGCAATGTAATATATGTGGACTATGTGTTAGTTGAAGTCGAGTTCAATGGCCGTAAAGCCCTGGTTAAGGCCATAGTGTCGCTGGACTCCAGCGAAGTTTCCTTGGGGCTTGACGTGTTAAATGGCGTGCATTAATATGGCTACAGGTATGAAGCCTAGGAGGACTGGTAGCGGTAGTGCTGGCGCATAGCCCCTTAGGGGTATTAGCACCCTGTATGTTAGGTAGAAGCCTAGGAGGACGCCTAACAGCAGTATTATGTAGAGTGCCACGGCGTTAAGGCCTGCTACGGCAACTATGAAGCTTGACATAAGCGAGTATATTACCAGGTCCCCAACGCCTATTGCAGTATCCTTTAAATCCAATACAAGCCCCCTTAAAATGCTCCTACCAACACCCCCCTTCATCGATTCCGCTAACCTGCCCAATAGCCCTTTATAAACCATGAATAGGTCGTATACGGCCAGTACTATGGGTACGAGGGCTGCTGTCAATGGTGGTAGGCTCATGGCGAGCAGTGAACCGGCCATTGCGCTGTAGGATACTATGCCAATCATCCTAAGCCACTGGCTCCCACTGTAGAGCGACATGTAGCTTAACGCAGCCGTCAACCCCAGGGTCAGTGGATAGAATGTGGATACTAGAAGTAGAGGTATTAAACCGTAGCTTTGGGCATATTCAAACACGTAAAACGTGACTAGGGAATATATCAGGAATATTATTAATGCATCCTTGAAGTATGCGAACACCTTAATGAGCCCCTTCTTGATTAATATGTAGATTACTGCTAGGCCCGCGGCAGCCATAGCCACTATGACGACGTTATTGTATATCCCTGCTTCAACAGTATTGCTACTGCTCATCACAGGTGTTGGTGCCGGTACTTGAACGTGCCTCACCACCAGCCCCAGAGTCATTAGGAAGCCCATTACCATTGCCAAAGCCGGCGGCAGTATGAAATATGGCTTAAACCTCCTCTCAGCCATATTATATCCATTAACCTAAATATTTTAAATCTTTACGGCCTGAGCTTCTGTGAAGGCTCTCATTGCTAAGTGCAGGTTTAACATATGTGTAAATTCGATAACCTCAGCGGTATTGTCAATGGGGGTTAGGCCCATAGCCTACGTGGATGA
>CAYFHR010000165.1:0-1639 GCA_964343155.1 uncultured Thermoproteaceae archaeon
GTTTGTTCAATGGGTTCTGCTTATTGGTGTTGTCATGCAGTGTATTCCTCCGAAGCCCCCCACTAGTTCGCTTACGTCTACTTCGATGAAGTCTATGCCTTCGTTTAATACGTCTGGCCTTCTCGGGAATACGTATCCTTCTGCCCTAATTTTGTTGAAGGCCTCCTTGACTAGGTCTATTGACTTTAAGTCGCCTATTGTGCTTAGCCTCTTAAGCATCTTCCTCATGTTCATCTCCAGGTTTGGCGCTATAATCTTCCTGTCCGCTACCGTTAGGAAGTTTGATGCGTAGGCGACTTGTTCAGCTAACGTTAGCTTCAATATGTTGAACCCCTTCCCCCTGAGGTACCTGTCTAATGTGGTTTCACCAACCTTGACGTATCTTCTGCCTGACTTGCCGTATATGGCTACTTGAGAGTCCTCCATAAGCATTAGGTTTCCTGCAACAAGCCCATCACCCAGTGCGTTCACGTACGTGTCCAGGTGCATTATGAACATGTCGCTCCCCCACGGGTGCCTAGGTATCTTCACTAGGGCTACCTCGTCAAAGCCCAGGTGCCTAATTGCCATAAGTGCCCCGTTTAGGTCGCTTCTCGGCCCATAGCCGAGTAGTGCGAATTTACCCATTGGTAGGAAGTCGCCGCCCTCGATAAACCCTCTAGCCAGCCTGTACTTAATCGGTGCCCCCAGGGCCTTGAAGAAGAGCTCCATTACGTCAACCTCAGGGGCCCTTTGGGGCATCCTCATCCTACCCATGATTACCCCATCCCCTGTAACCAGCTGCTGATCCCTTGTGAAGTATAGGTTTGCCAGGGGCATTGTATTTGTTATCACTGCCCTTAGGCCGGCTCTACTTCGCCTAACCTTAATGGTCGGCTTAAGGATTATTATGTTGAACAGCGTCTCCGGGTCATATTCATTGAACCATTCTAAAACCTTCCCCTCATCATCCTCGCCAAGGCCAATGAACCTCGCAGACTTTACAGCCCTCTCAACGAGGATCCTCCTAAACTCCCCACTGGCCCTGGCAACACTAACTATAGTCCTCTTAACCCTAACAACCTCAACACCCTCGGTTGCTAATGCGTGTTCGACGTTTTCATGCTCGTAGAGCGCCTCATCCATTGAGAAGACTGTCTCGTATAGGAATGCCCTTGGGTAAAGTAGGCCGTAGAACATTTCTATGCCTGGCCTATGTATGGCAACCTTTGTTAAACGCCCCCATTCACTCAAACCCATTACTGTAATTTCTTATAGAAAATTAATAAACCCTAACCTATCCCTGGGGCATGCCTATTGCAAGGCCCTCCGCTAAATCAAGCATCCTGACGGGTTCAAAGATTAGGGAGGTTTTGGCTAAGGTTGATGAGTTGAGGAGGAGGGGTGTTGATGTTGTTGAGATGCATATTGGGCAGCCTGGCCTACCGCCATCAGTCGGTATGCTTGAGGAATTCTCCAAGATACTTGTTGAAAAGCCCTTTGAAGTCAGCCAATATACCCCGACGCCAGGCATACTGGAGGTTAGGGAGGCTATTGCCGAGGATTACAGCAGGTATTCTGGCGTTAAGGTTACTGCAGACAATGTATCAGTCTCCACAGGGTCCTCTGAGGCAATTTTAACAATAGCCATGGCCTACAT
>CAYFHR010000166.1:0-1635 GCA_964343155.1 uncultured Thermoproteaceae archaeon
ACTTCAGGCTGGCTATACGACTGGAATGAGGGCTCCTCACTAGACTGGTATGTTAAATACTCTGGGCTCAATGCAGTTGAGCTCAATGCGTCATTCTACAGGTTGCCCTTCAGCAGCCAGGTTAGGTCATGGGTTAGGAGGGGTTCTAGCCTAAGGTGGTCCATCAAGGTCCACAGGTACATAACCCACGTTAAGAGGCTTAAGGGGGATGCGGTGGACTTCTGGGGTAGGTTTAGGGAGTTGTTCAAGCCCCTGGACCAATACGTTGACTTCTACCTATTTCAAATGCCGCCAAACTTCACATACAGTGGCGAGAACCTGGAGAGGGTTAGGTTATTTGCCAGGGAGGCTGGGCTGGGGTCAAGGTTCGCTATAGAGTTTCGCCACAGCTCATGGTTTAATGAGGAGGTGGTCAGGGAGCTTGGTGGGGTTGGCTTAACGATGGTTTCCGTAGATGAACCAGGCCTAACCTGGATAGGCACCACGAATGGTTTAGCCTACCTGAGGCTTCACGGTAGGTTAAGCTGGTACAGCTACGAGTATAGTGAGGGGGAGCTTAGGGAACTGGCAGTAAAGGTTACTGAACTTAAACCAAGTGCAATATATGTATTCTTCAACAATGACCACTGGATGCTTGAAAATGCAAGGGCCATGTTAAGGATCCTTAACGAACTACTTAACTCGCAGGCAAACATTTGACGCATAGATGTTGGCATAGTCATTCATTGAGAGGGGGTAAGGTTAATGTAGGAGTGTTGAACGCCTCAACATGTCTTCAATTAATCAGGTTGATGGCTTGGCCCTCTGAATGCCTGTTAATCGGCATTAACGATGACTCAAACATGCCTATGAACCTCCTATACTCCTCCACAAGCATTAGCCCTCTGTGGGTTATGCAGTATCCATTGTTGCTGCGCCTAACCAGGTTTAAGCCTTCTAAATACTTCAACAATTCCATAAGCCTGTCGTAGGCTAGGTTAAGTTCAGTAGACATTCTGCTGGGTTTACTACACCTATATGCTAGGTGTTCAAGGATCTGCATCATTATGGTTAACCTATCCCTACTCCCATGCCTCCTAGGCACCTTACGCGTATTCATGGTACATGCCCTTCACTGAACCTGTAGATATTTCTACGTTGGTGAACGTGATGTTCTAGGGGTTGGATTAGCCGTAAATTTATTTAACTTTAGGGTTTAGGCCCACTAAACCTTCAGCTTCTCCTTCAGCCACCTCACTATAGCCTCAATTACCCTACTTTTAACCTCGTAGTCTGAGAACACGTGCCCACCCTTATCCAGTAGTTCAAGGGTCTTATCACTGTACTTAACCCTGTTGTAGAATTCCACAGACTGCTGATACGGCACCGCCTCATCATCCCTAGCATGTATTATTAATATAGGCGCGTTAATGATGTCCGCCACGTTCATTGCGTCTGACTTAGCCATATGTTCGATTGCGCTAACCTTAAGCCTATATGCGCCGAAGTACACGTAGCCGTCCCTAGCCCTTTCAAGCATCTTCTCAGCCCCGCGGAATGTTATTCCTGGCGATAGAAGCACTATGGCCTTAACCAGGTTGGGCATCTTTGAGTAGATCCTCAATGCAATATTGCCACCCATGCTAAGTCCTATTA
>CAYFHR010000167.1:0-1547 GCA_964343155.1 uncultured Thermoproteaceae archaeon
GGTTATAAATCCTCAGGCTGGTCAGGCCTGTGCAGGAGTCTAAGGGTAGGTTAATGCAGTTTAGGGGCGTTTTGAAGGGGGATAAGGTGCTTATACCAAGTATCGAGGAGTCTAGGATGATTTACGAACTCGGCTTCTTCGGGAAATTCCTAGGTAAGGATAAGGTTAAGCCTGATGAGGTCAGGAACCTGAACCTACCAGTACACCTATCGCCCCTGGAGGCCCTTTACCTAGTTGAGAAGGGCCTCTTAAAAGTCGCAGACGACCACGGCAACCCGGTCGATGCCTCGAGGCTCCTTGAACTTGTTAAGAGGAGGTATGAGTATGGTGAGGTCGTCTACGAGCTCTATAAATACTTCAGGGACAGGGGCTATGTGGTTAGGAGTGGGCTTAAGTTCGGGTCACTATACGCAGTCTATGAGAGGGGGCCTGGAATAGACCATGCCCCCCTCCTAGTCCATTTAATAGACCCTGGGAGAAACATAACAGCCCTTGACGTAACCAGGGCTGCTAGGTTAAGCCACACGGTTAGGAAGACCTTCGTGCTGGCCGTTAAGCAGCCTGAGGGCATTAGGCTAATAGCCTTCGACTGGTGGACGCCCTAAAGCTTAATTAGCCAAAGCCCAAATTAACCCACATGGACCTTGGCTTAAGGGGGAAGGTTGCAATAGTTACAGCCTCAAGTAGGGGCATTGGTAAGGGTATTGCCAGGGTACTGGCTGAGGAGGGGGCTAAGGTTGTGTTATTTGCGAGGAGTGAGGAAGAGCTTAGGAAGGCCTCCGAGGAGATTCGCAAATCCACGGGCGGCGACGTGGCCTACGTCATAGGCGACTTAACGGCTACGCAAGACTTGGATAGGCTTATTAGGGAGGCGAGGGAGTTAATGGGCCCCATAGACATCCTAGTCTTCAACGCTGGCTCACCTAAGCCAGGCACATTCAGCGAATTGACGCCCAGCGACTGGGACTATGCAGTTAAGCTACTCCTAACGTCCGCAGTATGGTTGACTAAAGGTGTGGTCGACGACATGGCTAAGAGGGGGTGGGGTAGGTTGATCTACGTAACATCCTTCACATTGAGGCAACCTGTACCAAACCTAGTGCTTTCAAATGTGGTCAGGCTATCCCTGGCAGGCCTAGTTAAATCACTGGCCATTGAATATGGGCCTAGGGGAATTACTGCAAACGGCATTATGCAGGGCTACATATTGACAGATAGGGTAATGCAGCTGGCTAAAGATGAGGCATCTAGGCTCAACACCACCATAGACCAGGTTTTAAAGAATTGGTCCAGCCAAATACCGGTCGGTAGATATGGTAGGCCTGAGGAGATAGGGTACCTTGTGGCATTTTTAGCCAGCGACAAGGCATCATACATAAATGGGTCAATGATACTCATCGATGGGGGATTAGTCAGATGCGTATTTTAACGTAGGTAGCCTGGCAACTTTTTAAAAGAACTGCGGAAAACTAAACCATGCCCATGAGGTATGTTAGGTTCGGTAACAGCGGCCTTAAAGTCTCCCAGCTATGCCTAGGCCTATGGCA
>CAYFHR010000168.1:0-1528 GCA_964343155.1 uncultured Thermoproteaceae archaeon
CTTCAGGGTAATTCTTTAAAATTCATTAATCTTAATTGAGGCCATGGGAATTAGGGTAAATATACTTGTTAAGGTGTTTGAAAAAAGGAACTCGATAATAGTGTGGGCTAATAATAAGCCAATCCTAATAGTTAAGTATGGGGATAAGCTATATGGTATGGATGCTATCTGCGCTCACATGGGTTGTGCACTTTTAACGGATGTTGAGGGCTACTTAGCGGTATGCCCAGCCCACGGGGCGAAGTATGACGTTAGGACGGGGCAGATGGTTGAGAAGCCTCAGGTAAGGCCAGATGCACCATGCGAATACAGCAATGTTAAGGCCCCATTACCGACATATAAGGTTAGGGTTACTCCAGAGGTTTTACTTGAAATAGATGTTTAAATGGCTAACTTGGATAAGGCCCTTAAAGTGGCCAACGCCGCCTTAAGCGTTATGTCCCTCAAATCCTCCGAGGTTAAATACCTGCCATACCTACCCTCTGCTAAATTGTTGCTAACCATCAATACAGCCCCAGTCTCAACCCCCCTCAACATGCCTAGTATGAACAGTATCGCGCACTCCATCTCAACCCCTAGGATTCCCCTTGAGCCCATGAGCCTGGGCAAATCCTCCTCTGCATAGAAGGCGTCGCTGCTGTATATTGGGCCGACCCTGAAGTGGAGGCCTGAGGCCTTTAATTCGCTGATTAAGGCTTCGTAAACCCTTGGGCTTGGGACCGCTGGGTAGGCTATGTTTAGGCCTAGGTACTGGGAGTATATGCCCCCTATGTTGTAGCCTGCCCCATTAGGCACTATCAACGTGCCTAACTGAACCTCGGGCCTTAAGGCGCCGGCGGTGCCTAACCTCACAATAACCCTCGCACCCGCCTGGATAAGCTCCTCGAAGACTATTGCTGCAGATGGGGCGCCGACGCCATGCGTGGCCACGGTCACCTTAACGCCATTGAAGTAGCCCGTATATGTTAAGAAGCCCCTATTTTCATTAACAGGCCTGGCGTCGGTGAGTAGTGATGAGACCTGCCTAGCCCTCTCAGGGTCACCAACCGCAATAACGCGCTCTGCAACATCACCCTCACGGACCTTGAGGTGTATGGGCATTATGCCTATGGGCAACACCCCTATTAAACATTCTTCAATTGGGTCTGTTTTTTAAAGGGGCAGCATGAACATAGGCTATGGCTTCGGAGGATTTGGTTGCCAAGAAGATGGCCCAGCTGATTAGGCAGGGAGCCGTACTAACCCAGTACACATGCCCAGTATGCGGTACGCCGCTCCTAAGGCTCAGAAACGGTAAATACTACTGCGCCAGGTGCGATAGGGAGGTTGTCGTAGTTAGGAGTGATGAGGAGGAGAGGGAGGTTAAGATTAGGTATGGTTTAATGGATGTTAGGGACGTCCTATTCAGGAAGGCTCTTGAAATATCTAGGGAGCTGGCTAACGTAAGCGATATAGATGAGTTGGGTAAATACGCATCAACCCTAACAAGCATACTTAATGCACTAACCATAGTTAACAAGCTTGTGTC